>NZ_JBCPGA010000099.1:0-2340 GCF_040914135.1 Ruminococcus sp. RTP21204st1_B2_RTP21204_210225
ACAAAAAAAGACTGCTGTCTTGCTTTTTGGCAAGATCGCAGCCTTTTTTCTTGGGGACTTTTTTTACAGCCCCTTTCGTTTTATCAACCGTAATTGTACTTAATACGAAAATCCCCAGTGAAAAATATAGATTTTTCGGTGTCGAATGATTGACTATTTGTGCAGATTGTGCTATAATATAACAGATAATACCTCGCTGTAAGCGTAGGTTTAAGAGGTGTAAAAACTATGGCTGAAAAGAATACCGCCAATATTGGCTTTGAAAAGCAGATTTGGGACGCTGCCTGCGTGTTGTGGGGGCATATTCCGGCTGCCGAATATAGAAAAGTTATCGTGGGACTTATCTTCCTGCGTTACATATCAAGTGCATTTGAGAAGCGTTATAACGAGCTTGTGGCTGAGGGTGACGGCTTCGAGGACGAGCCTGACGCATACCTTATGGACAATATTTTCTTCGTGCCTGAAAAGGCTCGGTGGTCGGTGGTGTCCGCTGCGGCTCACACTCCTGAGATCGGCTCGGTCATTGATGATGCTATGAGAGCTATCGAGGACGAGAACAAGACATTGAAAAACGTTCTTCCGAAGAACTACGCAAGCCCCGACTTGGACAAGCGTGTTCTCGGTGATGTTGTCGATCTGTTCACCAATATGGATATGACCGACACGGAGGACAGCAAGGACTTGCTCGGTCGCACTTATGAATACTGTATCGCTCAGTTTGCCGCCTACGAGGGTGTCAAGGGCGGTGAGTTCTATACTCCGTCAAGCGTGGTGCGTACCCTTGTTGAGATATTGCGTCCGTTTGAGAACTGCCGTGTTTACGATCCTTGCTGCGGTTCGGGCGGTATGTTTGTGCAGAGTGCGAAATTCATTCAGGCTCACAGCGGAAACAGGGGCAATATCTCTGTTTACGGACAGGAGTCCAATGCCGACACTTGGAAAATGGCTAAGATGAATATGGCTATCCGTGGTATTGATGCGGATTTCGGACAGTATCACGCTGACACGTTCTTCAACGACCTGCACAAGACCTTGAAAGCCGACTTTATCATGGCAAATCCGCCGTTCAACCTCTCAAACTGGGGGCAGGACAAGCTCAAAGACGATATTCGCTGGAAATACGGTGTGCCGCCTGCCGGAAACGCTAACTATGCGTGGATACAGCACATGATACACCACCTTGCACCAAACGGCAAAATTGGTCTGGTGCTTGCAAATGGTGCGCTGTCAACGCAGTCCAGCGGTGAGGGTGACATTCGTAAAAATATCATTGAAGCCGACTTGGTTGAGGGTATCGTTTCGATGCCGACACAGCTTTTCTACTCCGTCACTATCCCTGTAACGCTGTGGTTCATTACAAAGGGTAAGAAGCAGAAAGGCAAAACGCTGTTCGTTGATGCTCGTAAAATGGGTTATATGGTTGACCGCAAGCACCGTGATTTCACGGACGAGGACATTCAGAAACTTGCTGATACATTCAAGGCATTTCAGGACGGCACATTAGAGGAAGTCAAGGGCTTCTGTGCGGTGGCTGACATTCAGGCTATCGCTGCACAGGACTATATCCTTACACCGGGACGCTATGTCGGCATTGAGGAGCAGGAAGATGACGGCGAGCCGTTCGATGAGAAAATGAAGCGCCTGACCTCGGAACTGTCGGATATGTTCAAGAAGTCCCATGAGCTTGAAAATGAGATCAGGGAGAAGCTGGGGGCGATTGGGTATGACATTTGATATTGTTCAATTATGCGATATTAATATTGATGTAATTGACGGTGATAGAGGAAAAAACTATCCTCATCAAGATGAATTACTTGAAGCAGGTCATTGCCTTTTCCTTTCTGCTAAGAATGTTACACAAAATGGTTTCTTATTCGCTGATAATCAATTTATCACACAAAAAAAAGATGAGTTGCTGAATAATGGAAAACTAATGCGTGGAGATATTGTGATTACAACTCGTGGTACTGTGGGTAATGTTGCAATATACTCTGATGAAGTGCCTTATGATAATATCCGTATAAATTCAGGAATGCTTATTATAAGGTGTGGTGATAAGATTGATAATTACTACTTATATCAAGTGCTAAGAAGCAAATGGTTCTATAATCAAATCTTATCAATACAAAGCGGAAGTGCGCAGCCTCAATTACCCAAATCGCATTTTCTAAAAATGACTATTCCTATGCCCAATATGAATACACAGCATAAAATCGCAGGCGTATTATCCAGCATAGGTAATAAGATTTCTGTAAATACTGCGATAAATGAAAATTTACGCCTGCAAGCCGCCTAAATCTTGACCTCTGACACATCAATCTCGCCGTTCATCAGTTTCGG
>NZ_JBCPGA010000100.1:0-2285 GCF_040914135.1 Ruminococcus sp. RTP21204st1_B2_RTP21204_210225
GTGCTTGCAAGATTTCCGCCTTACTATGAAAGGTATATCGAGGTTTTCGGCGGTGCAGGCTGGGTGTTGTTTCATAAGCCGCCGGGTATGGATTTTGAGGTGTATAACGATTTTAACGGAAATCTCTCAAATCTTTATCGGTGTGTGCGTGATAAACCCAATAAGCTGAAATACAAGTTGCGGTATGTCCTCAATTCCCGTGAAGATTTTGACCGTATCGCTTTACTTCATAAGCGTGGGATTTTTGAAAAGCTATGTGATGCAGACAGAGCGTCAAAATTCTATCAGCTCATAAGGTACAGCTATGCTTCGGGACTTGACAGCTTTGGAAGTCAGCCGCATTCGATGTGGTCGGACTTCCCTATGATCGACCTTGCCGCAAGGCGGTTGCAGAAGGTAGTAGTTGAGAATAAAGATTTTGAAAAGCTTATCAGGCAGTATGACAGACCCGTCAGCTTTTTTTACTGCGATCCGCCCTACTTTGCTACAGAAAGCTACTACAAGGACGTGGGATTTACGGCAAAGGATCATATCAGACTGCGTGATACACTTTTAGAGATCAAAGGCAAGTTCTTGGTTTCATACAATGACTGTCCGGAGATAAGGGAGATATGGGACAAGCCTAATATCCACATCGAGGAGATAAGCAGACTTAACAACTTAGCACAGCGTTATGACGCAGGCTGTCAGTACGGCGAACTGCTTATCTCAAATTATGATACAAGCGAAAGAGTAAAGGCGGCTTGTCAGCTTTCGCTGTTTGACGATGAAACAATTTTGGAGGTTTAATTTTATGAAAAATATGATATACACAAAAGGATTTATCAACAATTCAGGGGACATAGAAGTGCCCGGTGTATTTTTGGAAGAAGGTGCGGAAGTCGAGCTGAAAATATCGGTAGCGAGGGGTAAATTTGAAATAGCACTTTTCCCCTCAGAGGACAAAGTACCGTTCCGTGACTGTGGAATCTCGGAGGAAGAGATACAGCGTACCTGTTCCATGTACGAAGACTGCGACGGGTGTCCGCTTAATGACTACTGCGGAGAGGAATCGGAGGTGGTTTCATGAAAATACTTGTGTTTGAACCGATGAAAAAGCCGTATGTGAAGGATATTAAAGATAATATTCACGCTATGCAGGAAATTGTGGGCGGCAGCATAGAACCCATATATTTTGAACCAAAGCAGGACGCAATCGTCTGGTGTAATGACGAATTTCTGCTGAACGGTTCAGAGCCTAACAGGATTGTGGGTGCAACACTTGTCCACGGTACTTTTTACATCTCAGGCAACTATCAAAATGAATACGGCGAGTGGGATAGCTGTTCACTTACCGATGAACAGATTGAAAAGTACAAGGAGCAGTTTTCTCATATGATAGTTGATCTGCCGGGCATAGGTCTTGTGGCTGTGAATGAGTGTCACCCCGAAATTGTCCAGTCGGAAGAAGTAGCCGAAGATTTAGAAGATTCGGAAGAACCCGAAATTACAATGTCATAAATGAAAGGAAAAGGTGATGCAAATGAAAATTTCAGCAACGATCAACAGACTGGTGGACAAGCCCGACAGCAATATCAAGGCTTTTGCAAGCGTAAGTTTTGACGGATTTTACGCCGTTCACGGTATCAAGGTGTGCGAGGGAGAAAAAGGGCGATTTGTTTCCATGCCGTCAACTCAGTACACCGACCGTGACGGGAACAAGCAGTATCAGGATATTTTCCACCCCATAAGCAAGGGTGCGAGAAATGCGCTTAATCAGGCGGTTCTCAATGCCTATGATATTAAATTACAGCAGGTTCAGCAGACTGAGATTGAGGTTGAAAATTCTCCCGATGAGGAAATGAGCGGCGAGCTTTCCGATGAACCTGAACCGGAAATATCAATGTAGTACAAAGGCAGGCTGTGCAAATTGTCACAAAGGTAGAACTTCGGTAAAAAGTCTGGATTTACAAGAAAAAATGTGATATATTGCTTGTCAAAGGAGCGTGATAATATGAGAAAAGTAATGGTCATATCAATACTCTGTGCGGTGATTTTATCAGCCTGCGGAAATGTTTCTGAAACTGCGGAAACCTCAGAGGTGAGCCAAACTACAACTACGTTGACAACCTCTGCAGCAACGGCAAAGGAAGAAAAGGATACAAGCGAAACCGCTACTACGATAAAGAGTTCGCAGAGGGTATCCGAGAATTCAAAGCCGACAGGTACCACAGTAACTACGACCAAGAAATCTGGTTCTTCAAATGCGAACGGAAATTCTAATCAGGGTCAGAATAATAACGGTC
>NZ_JBCPGA010000101.1:0-2202 GCF_040914135.1 Ruminococcus sp. RTP21204st1_B2_RTP21204_210225
CAATGTTTGGTCACACGTTGTTTCACTTCGCCGTGAAGATGCTGTAAGGCTTGGCTTTGATAATTCAGACGCCTGGCGTGAGCTTGTGAAAAGGCATATTTCAGATATTGCCAAAGCACAGAATATCCCACTTTGTAATTTGAAGTGGTACGCCGCTTACCACGATACTACTCATCATCCTCATATCCATTTGCTTGTTTATTCAACAAATCCAAAGCAAGGATTTCTGACAAAGGCTGGAATAGATAAGATACGTTCAGCATTTGCAAACGATATTTTTCACGATGATCTGCAAAGCATATATCAGGAACAGACAGTAAGCCGTGATGAATTGAAAGCGGTTTCCAAAAAAGAATTTGAAAGCATTGTAAATATGATCGCAAGTAATGATCATACAGATCCACAGCTTGAAGAACTTATCAGAAAACTATATATTCAATTACAGAATGTGAAAGGCAAAAAAGTTTACGGCTATCTTCCAATGGAGATAAAGGAAACCGTCAATAAAATATTTTCAGAGCTTGCAAAAGATGAGAACATACAGCAGCTCTATGACAAATGGTGCAGTCTTGAACGATTGAAATACAAGACGTATACTCAGAAAGAAGCGGAACTTCCTGAATTAGTCGATAACAAAGTTTTTCAGCCTGTGCGGAATATGATAATTCGTACAGTACTTAATATGAAACCCTTTGATGTAAATACTGAAATTAAAGGATCTGAACCAAATGATGAATACTTTGATAATACACCTCAGAATATGTCACCTCTGTTTGATGAAGCAGAACCGTTGGCAGAGACAGAAACAGACGAATCGGCTGCGGCAATAAAATACTATATCAAATGGAACGATCAATACAAAAAAGCCTGTAAGCTTATCTATGGCAAAGACGCTAAGCTCAATGATTTTAAGGAAGCAGAACAGCTTTTGTTATCTGAATCACAGCGTGGAAATGTTTTGGCAGTTTACGATCTCGGAAAGCTTTATTCTACCGACAAGCTTGGCGAAAAAAGCGAAGAAATATCTATTGCAAAATACACACAGGCTTTGCAGGGCTTTTTGCAAATAGAACCAAACTCAAAGAAATTAAAGCCATATGTTCAGTATCGTATAGGCAAAATGTTTTGTTATGGTCTTGGTACGGAGCAGAACTATCAAAAAGCCTTTGAGTGGTTTGAAAGATCGGCAAAACAGAAAAACAAGTTTGCTCAGTTCAGCCTTGCAAATCTGTATTACTATGGCAGCGGTATAGAGAAAGATCTGTCGCAGGCTTTTCTTTGGTATCAGAGATCATCCTCTCAGGGGCAGCCTTATGCGGCTTATTCTATTGCTCAAATGTACAGATATGGAGAGTATGTAACCAAAGATAACGATACAGCACAGAGATATTACAAACAAGCTTTGTCGGGATTTTTGAAAATCGAAAGCGATGATATGGCGAACGACGATCTGTTTTACAAATTGGGACAGATGTTCAAGCTTGGACTTGGAACAGACTCAGACGTTACAAAAGCGATCGAATACTTCAGACGTTCAGCTGAAATGAATAACAAGAACGGCTTGTTTGAGTATGGCAAAGCACTTTTGATAGGTGAACACATTCCGCAAGATACGGATAGTGCAGTAAAATTGCTTGAGAAAGCTGTCAAACTAAAAAACAGAAATGCAAAAAGATTCCTTGCCCTTGAATATATTTCAGGAGAGCATTTGGAACAGGACATTGAAAAGGGAATAGCCTTGCTTACTGAGTGTGCGGACAGCGGAGATGTCATTGCTTGTTACAGGCTAGGAAAAATTTATTTGCAGGGCGAGATAATGCCTCAAAATCTGGACAAAGCAGAAAAGTATTTGCTCTTGGCAGAAGATAGCGAGTATACGCAGTATGCACTTGCAAAGCTGTATTTGCAGGAAGAAAAGTATGATATACAAAAAGCTGTCAATTATTTTGAGAATTGTGCTGCCAAAAATCATTGGGCAAGTTATCAGCTTGGCAGGATCTATCTTTTCGGGGCTAAGGACATTGAACGAGATAAGGAAAAAGCTGTCGAATGGTTCACAAAGTCTGCAAATGACGGAAACGAGTATGCTCAAGATCTGCTTGAGAATATGGAGCGGTATGAAAACGCTGTGCTTGCCAATACGATCTTTGGTTTGTTTGCAAATCTCAGTAGGTGCATCGAAGATGACTATACGCAGAAGTA
>NZ_JBCPGA010000102.1:0-2151 GCF_040914135.1 Ruminococcus sp. RTP21204st1_B2_RTP21204_210225
GTCTGACTTCGTTCTTTATCCTTGCTATTTCGTTCATTCTGATCAACTCCGGTTCGACTTACTTAGATAATTCTAGTATACTCTATTTGGAGTTGGCTGGGTAGGGTGGTGGGTTGTTGGGCAGGGACGATCAAAATCTCCAGTTGGTAATCCAACATATAAAATCTCATGAGCAAAAACAGAATTATCAGTGACCAGCACCTGTATTCTTTGAACAGTCATTACATAATATCTTGATATTACTATTTCATAATCACTATGGGTAAACCTTAATCGTTCCGTTTTATAGTTAAAGGGAACGTTAATTAACAAGATCAAGGATAAAAATAATGAAATAATAGCTTTACATGAGTATTTAAAAATTTTGCTTTTATTTTTGGATAAATGAAGAAAAACAGAAACTACTGATGTCAAAAACAAGACTACTGTGCAAAGCGAAACAATGAAAAATTTTGGAATGATTTTAATGCTTATATGAAACAAAAACTCAAAAATCAAATTCAAAGCAACAACTAAAATTGTTGCTATTTCTATTCTTCTTATTATTTTCATAAATTCTCACAATATATAATTTTACAGAAATTTATATTAAATAATTTCTGCTATCCGAAAAATAACGCCATGTGCAAAAGCAAATCATACATTATCCTCAAAACCATACGAAGTGATTTCATAAAAACAATGTGCTAATATTGTTGGAAATGAATATCTGCGCAGTGTTTCCTCATCAATAGTATAATTTAAAAAATCCGCATAAGGCGATGATGCTATCGAATAAATTGTTTTTGAAGATAACTCGTAGGCACTTACATCAAAATCAATTGTTGAATCATTCTCGTCAAATATTTCAAGTTTTCTAATATCATCATTTTCGTTTTGAATGTATGCCGTAATAAATATACATAGTTTTTGCCCGTTATATGTCGGATTCATATTAAGTAAATCAAAGAACAAATCTTTATAAAGATCTATATACTTATTGCCATAATGTAGCTTAATTTTTGATATAACATCTTCAGGACTTGTCTTTTTTAATATTTCATATATTCTCATTTATGTGTTTTTTCGAAAACCTCCCAAAATATCTCTCCATTTTCTGTTTTATTACCAAGTAGCCTATAGGCTCCTCCTTTTCCCATAACTTTAACCTCATACATAAATCCTTTTATGCCTTTTCCACTAAGCTTTTTTATTCCCATTGTACCTTCTTTCGTCGCTTGCTTTACCATAGATTTAAGAAATTTTTTTACAACTCCTTCATCACATTTTTCAAGCATTTCTTTTTTAGCTTTTTTCGAAATAAGTTTCCATGCATCATCTGGAGATGGCTCAAGTATACCTGCAATGAACATTATTGAATGAAATACTTTTTCATCGCTTATGCTAATAGAAGGATTATACTTATTAACTTCGCTTAACCAATAATCTCGTTCCGCAGCACTGACATCTCCGCCTAAAAACCAGGCAAATTCATCAGACGCTGCACCTGAAATTGATTTTGCAATATCTAATATTCTTCCTTTTCCAGAAGACATAATATCTCGTATTTCATCAGCCCTATTAGCAATATCTATTTTATCAGTATCAGTAACTGCTAAGTGCCATGCCAGTTCCAGTTTTAAAAGTTCGACTTGAACAGTAGTAGAAAACTTTTCATCTGACGCTGTCCATATACCCGTGCATAAATAAGGATCACATGGTTTTGAATCATTGACATCTAATATACCATCCCCATCCGTATCCCCATTATTAGGGTCGGAGCTATACTTGAAAACAACGGTAGAATACGTGATATATCCGCCGTCCGCACTGCCGACCTTAACGGTCTTTGACTTACCTCCGTCAATAGAAATCTCCTGACCGTCTAACAGATCGTCATCGTCGCAATCCGAATTTTCAGGGTCGGTATAAATAACCTGTGCATTAGAAAGAACCAGTCCCAAAACCTCAAATTCATCTGGTAGACGGTCAAAATTGAAATGATTATCTATAACGCATAATTTTTATTTTTGCCGTACAGATTTTAGTCTGTACGGCAAAAATAATAGCAATAGCTAAATATTATAGTTAAGTGGATATTGAAGAGCTTTTTCATCTGATAATATTACGGGTGTTTCGATTGTTCCAAAATTAATGTTCTCAAAAAATGCG
>NZ_JBCPGA010000103.1:0-2146 GCF_040914135.1 Ruminococcus sp. RTP21204st1_B2_RTP21204_210225
CGCAGTATTTAGTTCTATCTTATCGTCTAATGATAGCATAACACTTGCAATCTGCTTTTGCGTATCAATATCGGGCAAATCAACCTCAATGTTTCTGAAATTCTTTAGAGGTTGTGACAATGCAGGAACACCTGTTTGATTGGCAAAAGAAAGAATCTTGTGCTGTCCCTCACGAGAATGAAAATAATATACCAAGTAAGGAACAAAAACTCTCTCAGTATCAAATGACACCCTGAATTGTCTTTGAGAGCAAAGGTATTCCTCAAACATTGAGTTTTCGGGTATATACGCTATCTGTCCTAAAGTTCCGCTTATCGTAACAATAACGTCATTTCTTTTGGCAATAGACCTATGGAGCGACCTTGCCTTTTCTTCTGTAACAAATTTAGTGACATTATCTGTTACCTTAAACCCTTTCAGGTTAGCACCATCAATTATTGGGAAGCCGTAATCCACAAAACAGGATATTTTCAGATTCGAGCCGAACGGTCCTGCTGCTATATCTGTAATTACGCTTTCCAATTTTATTGTTTCAGTGTACATCATTACACCATCCTATCCAATGTATTTCCTATGCGCCAGCTTCACATTGCTCTGCTTCACCATCGCATATTGTAGTGTAGTATCAATTCTTTCATGACCGAGCAACCTTTGAAGCTGCTCAATCGGCATACCCTTGTCGATAGCCATAGTCGCAAGCGTCCGCCTGAATTTGTGAGGGTGAACCTTGCTTATTCCGAGTTTTCGCCCCATTTCACGTAACCGCAGCTCGATTGCACCTATCGTCAACCGCTTATGTGGAGATCGGAGCGACACGAACAAGGCAGGATCGCTGTCTGTCCGTGAAGCGAGGTAACTCTGCAAATGGAGCTTTGTACGGGCATCGAAGTACACAATACGCTCCTTATCGCCCTTGCCAAGCACCACGCACTCACGTTCATTAAAATCAATGTCGCTACGGTTCAGCAAGACCATTTCGCCCACACGCATACCCGTAGAAGCAAGCATATCAATCATAGCTAAATCCCGCAATTCTACGCAGTTATCACGCATAAGTTCCAAGTTCTCGTCCGTGTAGGTTTCCTTGATCGTCTTGCTTGTCTTGACCTTGTGAATGCGCCGAACGGGACTTTTGATGATATAGTCCTCGTCCTCCAGCCAAGAGAAGAAGCTCGACAGGATACGGCGAATGTTATCTATAGTGACCTTGCTGGACTTCTTTTCTGCCTGATAGTCGGTCAGATACGCCCTCAGATCGTCCGTTGCGATATGCTTGATACCCTTGCCGATACCGTCAAGAGCCGCCGTGATCGTCTTGCGGTAGTAGTTCAGCGACTTCTCTGAGCAGCCTTCTATCCGCTTTGCAGAAAGAAAGTCCTCTAAAATCTCCATATTGTCGGGTGCTTTGTCGACATCAGCCACAGCCGTGACCGATACACCCTTGAAAGCCTGCACAAGAACCTCGTGCAAGGCTTGAAGCTGTGCATTATCGAGCTTTTTCAGCATAGCCTGCTCGATAGTGGTGATAAGCGTAGTTTTCATTGTAGGTACTCCTTTCAAAGTACCAACATCCTACAACCATGTGTTCATATTATATGATGTTCTTTAACGAAGCGATTAAAGCTGTTATACTTGCTGCCATTGCTGTTAATGTAACTATAAATGCAGTAATCTTCTCTATAATTTTCTTTGCGTTTTTATATTTGCTCTCAACATTAGAATTAATAAGAAACGATATTAGTTTTTCACTTAGCAGATATAGTGACCTCACAAAGTTAATCAACAAATATGATAGATAAGTTAGAACTAAAAGAACTCCACTCGCAGCAAGAATTTCTTTCCACCATACAGAACCATCAGCATAGTTTACATATACTTTTAAGGAGGCATATGCAATAAAAAGCGAAACTATCAACAAAGCAAAATGAAATGATAATGTTTGATAGAATTTTTCCTTCTTTTTTGAAACAATAAATGGGAAAAGAAAATAAGAGGATATGATAGCCAACTCTCCCATAATCGCTCTGATTTCTATTGTTTTAGATTTACTCTGGCTAAATAATAGCAAAAGAATTCCTGACAAAAACAATGCTAAATCAAAGCTATAGTATATTTTTTTCTTTAAATCCATATTGTTTATCCTAAC
>NZ_JBCPGA010000104.1:0-2134 GCF_040914135.1 Ruminococcus sp. RTP21204st1_B2_RTP21204_210225
TGAAACGGCACGGGCGGTCTTATCGGGAAGTTTGTATTCTTCTTCAAACTTGATACCCCATTTGAAGAACAGTTTTAACTTGCTTATCATCGGGTGTGTTCCTGTTTTCATAACGATAAACTGTCCTTTTGACATAGATTTCAGCTCGTCCACAGTCATAAGCGATCTGCCTATCATCTGCAATGACTGAGATCTGTCCCTGCCGTTTGATACAGAACCGCTTAATACAGTCTGCTCTCCCAACGCTTTGGATAACACTTCCGCTGACTGAGAATTCGGGGCAAAACCGCCGAATATCGTCAATTGCGTGTTGTCCGTGATTATCTCCATACCCTGTTTTCCGTAGTTCTGTTCAAGCTGTGCAAAGGACTGTATTATCGCCACAATGGATATTTTTCTTGAACGTCCTGCGGAGAACATAGATTCAGCACCCTCTATCTTAGGAAAAGTTCCAAATTCGTCGCAGTAAAACATAACTCTGTTTTTAAGCTTTCCGCCGTTTTCGTCGGCAATGACTAATATCTCACGATATAACTGTTGGATAAGCAGGCTGACCATAAAGTACTTGCTTGTATCTTCTTCGGGAAGAACGATAAAGATAGCAGACTTTTCATTACAGAACTTCTCAGCGTCTATCGCCGTTCCAAAACACAGCATTTGTTCAAGTTCAGAATCAAGAAAACTGTTGAGCCTTGAAAGTGCAGTCGACATTACCGACAGCATAGACTGGTCAGACGCATTCAGAGCCGCTCCTGCAAGCCATTTTGCTTTGTGTTCGCTTGGAAGCCTGTCCATAAGCTTTGAAAAATACATTTTAGGTTTTGCTTTCGGGTCTGGCTGATACTTTGCCAAAAGGTCCTGTATCAGCTTGAACACCGAAACGATGTGACGTTCGTTCTTTTCGCCGAACTCCGCAAGTAAAAGAATAACGGAAGCAAGCAGACCCTCAGCCGCATCGTAGAAAAAAGCGTTTTGTCCGTAGCTGTGGCTGTCACCGCCGCCGATGTTGATTATTGTTTTTGCTGTGATCTTAGCATATTTCTCAGCCTTTGCTTTCGCTGAAAGATTGTTTTTATCGGACAGATAAATGTCCATATACTTGTTTACAAGATGCAGGATATTGTTTTCGTCTGAGCGTGTAGGGTTACGCAGATCAAGCACAGAAACATTGTAGCCGTAATACTTGCTTGCGATAGTACCATAATTTCGTGCCACATCTCCCTTTGTATCCGTCGAGATAAACGACATTCCGCTTGCACAAGCGAGTTCGATGTTAGGGTACAAGAAGTATGCGGTCTTGCCGACTCCTGCCGCTCCTATCATAAGCGTATGGACATCACCGGTATCCACAAGTGCAACAGTTTTCTTTCCTGAACCTCTGCACCCGACCACAGTTCCCTGAATAACATCTCCGTTAGAGCTTTGCGGAAGATTTTCTCCCTTACGCCATTTATCAGGCTCGAATGGCAGAGGGATAAAAGTACGTTTTATCTCAGCTTTTGTCGCCCACCTCGCAGTTCCGTGCTGACCGTCACCGATCTTTTTAGCCTTTATTCCGTTAAGCGACTTGTTGTCAAGCAGATTTACAACCACTAAAAAGGCGATAAAAGCTACAACAAGTGCTCCTATGAAAATCATTTGTTTTTCATTCAATTCACCACTTCCAATCTATAAAATATTCTATCTTTTGTATTTAATAAGATAGTTAGTTTGTTATCTTCAAGGTATTGCGCTGTGAGGCGGAGGGTATCGCATTACCCGAACTCCATACACGGTTCGGGTTCAGAAATGATATCTATATCCTCGCACTGCTCCTGAATCGGTACACTTAAAGCTTTCTCAACCGACAATCTGACAGCACTATCCGCAAGCCGATACAGCAATTTGGCAGTCTGTACTGACTGTTCACGGGTACGGGCTGTCTGTTTAAGATCACGCAAAACCTCATGCACACAATCCTGCAAATTCCTTTGTTTTTGCGCCTTTTTGCCCTTGTCGGTGTAAGGCTTGTAACTACTCCCAAGCTTGCCTTGAAGCCTTTCAAACGCTTGATATTCGCTGTTTATTTGTTCGGTTTTGGGCATAAAAAATGCAGAGCCTGCCAAAGCATACTCAGCCAGATATTTGTATTGTC
>NZ_JBCPGA010000105.1:0-2095 GCF_040914135.1 Ruminococcus sp. RTP21204st1_B2_RTP21204_210225
GCTTCTGCATTGGGCTACAGCAATACAAAAGACGCAATAAGACGGCATTGTAGGTGGGGCGTGAAACACGACCTACCTCATCCGCAGTCTCCGACTAAAAAAATCAAAATGATTTTTATTCCTGAAAGTGATGTTTACAGACTTGTTGCACATAGCAAGCTGCCTGGAGCTGAAAAATTTGAGTCATGGATTTTTGATGAAATCCTGCCTCAGATCAATCACACCGGAGGTTACGTTTCAAATGAGGATATGTTCATAGAAAACTACCTCCCCTTTCTGGAAGAACCGTATCGTAATCTTTTCCGCCTGCAGATGACGGCTATCAAAAAGCTGAACGAGCGTATCAGGCACAATCAGCCTTTGGTGGACTTTGCAAATCAGGTAGCAGGAACAGAAAATCTCATCGACATGAACGCAATGGCAAAACTTGCGGCTGATGAGCATTTTAAAATCGGCAGGACAAGGCTGTTCCGCTGGCTAAAATACATGGGAGTGCTTATGGCGAATAACCTCCCCTATCAGCAGTTTATCGACCGTGGATATTTCGCAGTTAAGGAGTCGGTGTTCGAGGTGGACGGCATGAAAAAGACTTATCAGCAGACGCTTGTGACGGGCAAGGGGCAGAGATTTGTTATTAATCTGCTGAAAAAATATTATGGAAAAGAGGTTTTGCAATAATGCCAGAAAAGCCAAAATGTCCGCTCATAGGTCAGAACGGGAATATCTTTAATCTTATGGGCATTGCTTCAAAAACGCTGAAGAGAAATGGCATGTCGAATGATGCCAAGGAAATGTGCGACCGTATCACCTCTTCCGGCAGCTATGATGAGGCACTGAGTATTATCGATGAGTATGTGGAAATCACTTCGGCAGACGATGAAGAAACCGAAGATTTTGGAATGGAGATGATGTGAATGACGTATTTATTCATAGGAATGCTGATAGGCGGGATTTTAGGGACTGCCATAGGTTCACTTGGAATGGCGGTGTACTATCTCAAAAGAGAAACCTGCAGGCTTAAAAACTGCGGAAAGGAAATAGAAAATGCCTAATCATATCACAACCCGAATCAAAATAACAGGCGATCCCGAGGCGGTCAAGCGTGTTCTGAATAAGATCAAAAATGATGAGTTCGGTATGGGAACGATAGATTTTGAAAAGATCATTCCTATGCCGAAAAATATTTTCAAAGGCAATTTGGGCGTTCGAGAACGGGAACTGTACGGCAATAACAATTGGTATGACTGGTCGGTCGCCAACTGGGGTACGAAATGGAATGCTTATGGGTTTGAACCCGATACCGATCACAGCAAGGAAAAGGAGATAAGATTCCTGACCGCATGGTCTGCCCCTCACCCTATCCTTGAAAAGCTTGCGAAGCTGTTTCCGGACGTGAAGCTTGAGCATGAATGGGCTGACGAGGATATCGGCATGAACTGCGGCAGACACGTATATTATGACGGTGAGCGGATCGAAGAATACTATCCCGAAAGCCAAAAGGACAGGCTTGAATTCGCAGCGAGAGTTATGGATATTCAGCTGGAAGAAGCTTGCGGATTGTATCTGAACGCAAGCGAAACCGAATATATCAATATCGAATATGATGACGAGTATGAGCTGATAGAACTGTTCGGTCAGCCTGCACTTTTCACCAATGACAGGATAACAGACGCAGACATTCCGAAGGGTATGTATTGTTACCATATCAGGCATGGCGATGAGGGAGAATTTGTTTCGATAGAAAAGCGAACTGAGGTTAATCACGCAGGCTCGGTGGTCACAAGAGAGCCGATAGACCTGGGCGAGCAGGGATATATCTCATTTACAGAAGAAACCTCTCCAGATTTTAAGGGAGAGATAATGTCGCTGTATGAGTTTTGGGAATATGATCCTGAGCAGTCACAAACCGAGGATATGGAAATGGAGATGAAGTAATGCACACAAACAAAGTAAAAGCGAAAGTTGACTTCAAGTTCTGCATGGGAAGTATCCCTGCAATGCTGAGAGCCACAAAGCCAGTACTTTCGGAAAGGCAGTATAAAGAATTATGTACTGAGGTTAACAAGGTCGACGGCTACCTTGAGCAGAAACGCAT
>NZ_JBCPGA010000106.1:0-2030 GCF_040914135.1 Ruminococcus sp. RTP21204st1_B2_RTP21204_210225
CCGCCAAAACATTCACATCGGACGAGCAAAGCTCGCCGATTTTGCGAAGTTTTACAAGTTCTGATAAAATGGAGTCAGAAAGCGAAGGTTGAGTTTTTTATGGAGTCAAAGAACAGAAGATCAGCAGAAAATAGCGAACGTTCAGGCGTTTGTGATGATGTCAAGGTGAAATTTCCGCTTTATGTTTTCCCAGAGACGATGCAGAAAATTGATATGCTTTATGAGGCTGACAACTGCAAGTCGAAGACGGAGTTTATAGAGAAGGCGATACGTTTTTACTGTGGGTATCTGCTTAACAAGGACAGTGTGGCAGCGGAATATGCCGCTCCTCAGATCACTGCAATAACTGAGGGCATAGTAAAAGGCACGGAACAGAGGTTGTCCCGTGCCTTATTTAAGGTTGCTGTCGAACTTGGTGCAGTATCACATATGCTTGCGGCGGTTCATGAGATTGATGATGATACTATGATCAAGCTTCGGACTATGTGTACGGATGAGGTCAAGAGGATCAATGGTATCATTAATTTTGAAAAGGCGGTGAGGTATCAACGGGCGGACTTATGAATATCATTATAGTTTTATCACAGAATTCGCCAAACGTTTTTCGTTGCCGATTTCTGTAGTATAGTATCGTTGTTCAATTCCGTATATTAATTCTTTTAATTCTTTTTCCGAACCTATGTCAAATGTGTTTTTATCCTCATTTGTTTTAAGATTCTTGCAGTATTTAGAAATGTACTTAACGATTTGTTTCTTTTCTTTCGGATTAAATTTCTTAAGTGTCTCTAATGCCATTGTAATACGTTTTCTATTTGCGGTTTTAACTTCTAAAGTTGAGTATCCACTCGTCAGATTAATAAATGACGAATTGAGGAATTCAGTTGTTTCTTCATCCGTTGCTTCACGATATAGTTCCTCTATACCTTTAAATATTTTCTTTAATTTTGATAGGCTTTGAAAATAAAGTGTGTCATTATTTTTCTGATATATTGCGTCTGGAGTCACATTAATATTAATGCTTTTACTGTTTTCTTCATAAGTAAAATCATCTCCTATATGTATAAATCTACGAGGTTTTAAGTTTGCTTTGCTTATATTTTGAAAATAGAAAATGTCATCTTGTATTGAGCAAAGATAATCAATAGAATCAACTTCAGATTTGCTGAGCTTTTCATAATTAACTGATGAGAAGTCTTCTTTTAGAAGCTCAATACAAAATGTGGTTTTTGAAAATGAAGTAATCATATACCATTCATTTTCTTCGTGTAATGTTGATGACGAATATTCAATTGCATCATCTAAATTAGACGGAAACGAGTATACATCTTTTCCACTAATCATTTTTTTGTAAGTTGGTGTTCTTTTTCTGTCCTTTACTTTAACGATTAGGCATTTCATTTTGTTCCTCCAAATTCTATAAAAGCAGTATCACTAAGTCGCTTAAGATTTTCAGTTTGTAATTCTTTAGCGTTTCGATATGTTTGTCTAGAAATAATCATTATTTTTGTTCCTTTGTCGGTTGTTATGTAATAGTATTTGTAGCCAATTAGTAAAAGCATTGGATTAAAAAACTGTGTCTGTGATGCGAATGTAAATATAAATACGATTATGTATATACAAACTAATGTATGACAATTATCAAGTCCAATGCCAATAAAAAAATAACCAAGATAATTTGCAAGGAAGTCATTATTTACTTCATCAATGTTTTCACAATTAGATACATTATCACTAGAACAGCCAGCCTTTGTGATAATAATCCAAAAAGCAATCAAGATGAAAGGCATAGCAATTAAGCAAACATCTGTAAGAAAAATTGATTGGTTCAGAAAGTTCCATTTTTGATCTATTCCATATATGATTACTATCCATATGGTTGATATAAGAGTAAAAAATAACTTGTGTATGATTTTTATCATAGAGAAAAACTCCTTTATATTGAGATTAATAAATGATAACTCTTTATTATCAACCGTTAGAGGAGGAAGTAAAATGGAAAGATATATAGTATTAATTACGATGCACGCCGA
>NZ_JBCPGA010000107.1:0-1907 GCF_040914135.1 Ruminococcus sp. RTP21204st1_B2_RTP21204_210225
TACAGGTTTTCGCAGACGAGACCGAACGTGTTGAGATCGACAGCTTTTCTGCGGCTGTGGGGTTTGAGATACTGGAGAACAGCTTTGCGGAGGCGGAACAGTTTGCCAAGGATTTTGTTGATTGTGAGGGGAAGGAATATATAAAACGACAGCTGACTCGGTAGGATAAGACCGCTTGATAGATGACGTCAAATTGGCATTTTTATTGTCATCTATTTTATAGTAGCAACACATACTTGTGCAATAAAATAGATGCACACCTCGAAAAGCTCGTATTTACGAGCTTTTTTTGCGTTTTGAGAGCGAAATTTTCAGGTGTAAAACCGTAGATGCTTTTTCGTTAAAAAAGGATCTGAACCCTCAACAATTGAATATTGTCAAGCATTCCGGCAAGTTATGAGCATATTTTGCTCTAAGCCTGCCGATTTGTATATAAAAAACTTTCACAAAGTTTTCAATACAAATTTATTGGATCTGCCGATTTTGTTGGTATCTCTTAAAACAGAGAAACCAATAGGATCGGCTTTTTTGTTTTTTAAGAGAGGTGGTGATCCTAATGTGGCAGAGGCTGTATTAACAGATGAGAAAATAAATTTGACAGGAGGAATGTGAAATGTATTACAATAAAGAAAACGTTGAAAGGCTGCGACAGAGATATCCCGAAGGAACTCGCATCTGCCTTGACAGAATGAATGATGATCCTTTCCCTGTTGAGTCCGGTACTCTTGACATGGTCGATCACGTTGATGACGCCGGCACTCTGCATTGTATCTTTGATAATGGGAGAACGCTCGGAGTTATCCCAGGCGTGGACGATTTTCACGTTATCAGAGAAGGATCGGAACAAACTGAGGAAGAAGAAATGAATATATCAATGTGACGGTCAGTGGGTTTGATCGGTGAGCCTTTTGAGATCGAAACGACTTCGAAGTTCGATAAGGCTACGCTTACTTATGTGATCGATAAGTCTAAGCTTGGTGATACTGAGTTTGACAACCTACTGTTTTTATGGTATGATGAAGAAAATGACAATTTTGTTGAGCTGGATACCATTCTTGACGAGGAGAATTCAACTGTAAGTGTGGAGACTACACACTTCAGTAAGTATATGATTGTTGACGGAAAAGAATGGTATAGAGCATGGCAAGATATTTACACTAAAATAAACGAATCAAAAGCCCAGCATATTCCAAATGCATTGTTTGACGGTGATTCGGGAGCGCAACAGTATAACCTTTTGGGTCAAGAGAAAGCTGAATGGTTTTACAATAAAAGAAAAATATAAGGAGATGTTTTTTTGAAAGTATCCATTATGAATAACATTCTCACATATAACGATAAGTCGGTAACTATGAAAAGAAAAATAATAGATTATATCGTTATGTCAGAGTATCTGATTATACTTGAGGACTTCACAGGCGACGACTATAACTTAGTTTATTGCTTTGATAATGAACTTCACAAGTTGTGGAAAATCAAAAAGCCTGACAGCAAATTTATTGGTCAAAAACAGCTTCCGTATGTGGGCATCACAATAACCAAAGGGTTGACAGTCGTTGATACTTTAGGAAGATACTTGATAATAGATATGGATACAGGGGAAATCACAGATATGTTTTGCAATAGATTTTAACCAGCACCCAGTACAATGAAATAGAGCATATCAATAATCAATTTCGGGTATTGCTGTCCGCAATGTAAGATTGATCCAAACCACGAAGGCTCAGACAGTAAGAATCATTTTAAATATACAAGAACTATTTCAACAGTTGTTTGGATAAGAGATGGAAATATGTTGTATTATAACAAAACTTAGTAACAAACGGTGGTGCAGATTATATTGATACATCAACAAATAAAAAATATGATATAAAAAGCTTTCGCTCATATCCAAATGGTCAAACCGC
>NZ_JBCPGA010000108.1:0-1743 GCF_040914135.1 Ruminococcus sp. RTP21204st1_B2_RTP21204_210225
CTTTATTTTATCAGATTTTTGCCTATCTCTCTTTTCTTTTTTCTTAATTTTGTCCAATATCTATTGTAGCACTACATGCGCTTTTATGGTGCAAACGATGTTTTGCTCTTGACGTTTTCAACAAAAAGTGTTATAATTGTTACGTACACATTGGCAATAGCGATAATTATTGCCCTGAAAATTCAAGAAATTAAGTTGGAAAGGATAACTTGAATATGAAAAAAGTTTTGTTCGCTTCTTCGGAGTGTGTTCCGTTTATCAAGACAGGCGGTCTTGCTGACGTTGTTGGCTCTCTGCCTAAGTGCTTTGACAAGAGGTATTATGATGTCAGAGTAATTCTTCCTAAATATTCCTGCATGAAACAGCAGTGGAAAGACATGATGCAGTACAAAACGCATTTCTACATGGACTTTGCAGGTCAGAGCCAATATGTGGGCGTGCTTGAATGCGTTTATGATGGCGTTACGTTCTATTTTATCGACAACGAACATTATTTCACCGGTGACAAGCCTTACACTGAGCATCACTGGGATATAGAAAAGTTCATGTACTTTGACAGGGCTGTGCTTTCTGCTCTGCCTCTTCTTGATTTCCGTCCTGACGTTATACACTGTCACGACTGGCAGACGGGTCTTATACCTGTATATCTTCATGACAGCTTTGCAGGGGGAGATTTCTTCCGCGGCATAAAGACCGTTATGACTATACACAATCTGAAATTTCAGGGAAATGACGGAGTTGAGCAGTTCAAGAGGATATCCGGTCTGTCTGACTACTACTTCACTATCGACAAGCTGAGAACGGGCGTTGACGGCAATATGCTCAAGGGCGGTCTTGTTTATGCTGACGCTATCACAACTGTCAGCAACACATACGCAGAGGAGATAAAGACGCAGTTCTACGGCGAGGGTCTTGACGGACTTATGAGGGCAAGGGCTAACGATCTCCGTGGTATCGTAAATGGTATCGACTACGTTGATTACAACCCTGACACGGACAAGAACATTGTTGTAAGATACAATTATGACAACGTGCTTGAGAAGAAGATACACAACAAGAGGGCAATTCAGGCTGAGCTTGGTCTTGCGCAGGACGACAATCGCTTTATGATAGGCATTGTTAGCCGTTTGACAGATCAGAAGGGCTTTGACCTTATTGCATACATGATGGAAAGAATGTGCGAACAGGGCATACAGTTCGTTGTGCTTGGCACGGGCGAGCAGAAATATGAGGATATGTTCCGCTGGTTTGCAGGCAAGTATCCTGACAGGGTTTCCGCTAACATTTACTACAGTGAGGAAATGAGCCACCGCATTTACGCATCTGCTGACGCATTCCTTATGCCGTCACTTTTCGAGCCATGCGGACTTTCACAGCTTATGTCACTGCGTTACGGCACGCTGCCTATCGTTCGTGAAACTGGCGGTTTGAGAGATACTGTTCAGCCGTTCAATCAGTTTGATAGGACCGGCACTGGTTTCAGCTTTGCAAACTACAATGCACACGAGATGTACAACACTGTGATGTTCGCAAAGTACATATTTGATGACAGACGTGACGAATGGAACGGACTTATCAAATCTGCAATGGCACAGGATTTCTCATGGCAGGCTTCTGCTAACAAATATCAGGAAATGTATGACTGGCTTATAGGATAAGATAAATACAAAAAGGCGCTGTAAAAAAAGCGCAACAAAGCCCGTGGATTCCCTCGATATGGAAGCCCACGGGCTTTAATATATC
>NZ_JBCPGA010000010.1:0-78325 GCF_040914135.1 Ruminococcus sp. RTP21204st1_B2_RTP21204_210225
GATATATTAAAGCCCGTGGGCTTCCATATCGAGGGAATCCACGGGCTTTGTTGCGCTTTTTTTACAGCGCCTTTTTTTCTTTGCGGAGAAATTGACAATGTGGGGCAAGCGTGTTATAATAAAGTATTATGGAAAAGTATACTTGTCTGAGAGAGGAAAATCAGTAAATGAACGAAAATAATATACGAAATTTCTGCATTATAGCTCATATAGACCACGGCAAATCTACTCTTGCCGACAGAATTTTGGAGCTTACCGATACTGTGAAGCTGAGAGATATGGAAGATCAGCTTCTCGATAATATGGATATCGAGCGAGAAAGAGGTATCACTATCAAAGCTCGTGCGGTGCGCCTTAATTATCACGCTGACGACGGGCAGGACTATGTTTTCAACCTTATCGACACCCCAGGTCACGTTGACTTCAACTATGAGGTGTCACGTTCTCTTGCTGCCTGCGAGGGTGCATTGCTTATCGTTGACGCTTCCCAGGGTATAGAAGCGCAGACCCTTGCAAACACTTATCTTGCTATCGAACATGACCTCGAGGTAGTGCCTGTTATAAACAAAATAGACCTGCCGTCCGCTGACCCTGAAAGGGCTTGCACAGAGGTAGAGAACGTTATAGGCATTCCTGCTATGGACGCTCCGAGGATATCAGCTAAAATGGGTACGAACGTCAAAGAGGTGCTTGAACGTGTTGTAAAGGATATACCATGCCCAAAGGGCGACGAGAACGCTCCGCTTAAGGCTCTTATTTTCGACAGCTATTATGACCAGTACAAGGGAGTTATCATATACTGTCGTGTGAAAGAGGGGCATATCAAGGCTGGAGATACCATTAGGCTTATGGCTACGGGGGCTGAATTTCAGACGGTGGAGATAGGCTATATGGGAGCAACTGACCTTGTGCCTGTGGGAGAGCTTCATGCAGGCGAGGTAGGATATATCGCTGCTTCTATCAAGGATATCGGCGACACTCGTGTGGGCGATACTGTGACAAATGCGGCTGAGCCTTGCGCTGAGGCACTCCCTGGATATAAGAAAGTAAACCCTATGGTTTACTGCGGAATCTATCCTGCGGACGGAGCAAAATATCCTGACCTTCGTGACGCTTTGGAAAAGCTTATGCTCAATGACGCTTCACTGTCCTTCGAGCCTGAAACTTCAATTGCATTGGGCTTTGGTTTCAGATGTGGCTTTCTCGGACTTCTGCACATGGAGATAATCCAAGAGCGTTTGGAGAGAGAATATAATCTCGACCTTATCACAACTGCACCGTCGGTTATTTATAAGGTAAATCTGACTAACGGTGAAACTGTGTTTATAGATAACCCGACAAATTATCCTGATGTGGCAAATATTGCTTCGGCAGAGGAACCGATAGTGAACGCACATATTTACACGCCGTCTGAATATGTTGGAAATATAATGGAGCTTTGTCAGGACAGACGTGGCGTATACAAGGATATGAAGTATATAGACGAAACTAGAGTTGACCTGCATTATCAGCTTCCACTCAACGAGATAGTTTATGACTTCTTTGACGCATTGAAATCACGCACAAAGGGCTATGCTTCATTTGACTATGAGATGATGGGCTATGCGAAGTCTAAGCTTGTGAAGCTTGATATACTCCTTAACGGCGAGGTGGTGGACGCACTTTCATTCATCGTACACGAGGATAAGGCTTATTCAAGGGGCAGAAGACTGACGGAGAAGCTTAAAGAGAATATACCAAGACAGCTTTTTGAGATACCTGTGCAGGCGGCTATCGGCGGAAAGATAATAGCCAGAGAAACTATCAAGGCTATGAGAAAAGACGTGCTTGCTAAGTGCTATGGCGGAGATATTACAAGAAAGAAGAAGCTGTTGGAGAAGCAAAAAGAGGGAAAGAAGCGAATGAGACAGCTTGGATCTGTGTCAGTGCCGCAGGAAGCGTTTATGTCGGTGCTGAAACTGGACGAGTAGAGAGTTTCAGTGAGGAGTGAGGAATGGCGGAGCCATACCGAGCAAATCACCAATACAAAGTAGAGAAAACACCGAGCGGAGTAATTTTGCAACGGTAGAATTTTGGCGTAGGGGCTGGCGCCCTCGACAGCCCGTTCGGAGAGTGGATAGGTTTTGGTTTATACAAATATATCAACATTTTTTTGAAAGGAGCAGCTATGCCTGATATACAAAAGTCTATGAAATTGTCGCTGGCTTTCGGGCTGAGCGGTGCGGTGATATTGCCTGTGCTTTATGAGGTGTATGCTAATATCTCTGCGGCGGCTGGGCTTGTGCTTATCGCTGTGTGGGCGGTGTGTGCAGGAGCTAAATTCTCGGCACTCAAATTCAAGGAAGCTTTTATGGGCATGGTATGCACACTTGCTTATGCAGGTATTCTTGGCGTTATCTGCTATATCGTTATCCACCCCAAAGTTTCCGATATGCTAAACAGGCGGTCGGTGTATTTTCAACTCAGTTTGAAACAGCAGGCTTATTTCGTGCTTTATGCAGTGCTTATAAGCCTTTGTATGTTCCTTGTGTGGGGCGGTATATTTGGTGTGAAAAAGGCGATAGAGAGATTTCGGCTCAACCGTGAAAAAACAGGAGAGTATATCGACAAGGCTTTTGATGATGACGAGGATATGCTATGACGGGAATTTATATCCATGTGCCTTTCTGTAAAAGAAAATGCCCTTACTGTGACTTCTATTCCGTTTGCAGGCCTGAGCTTTATGAGGACTACACGCAGGCTGTGTGCCGCAATATTGAGGCTTTCAAGGGTAGGGACATAAAATGCGATACTATCTACTTCGGTGGCGGTACGCCCTCTGTGCTGTCGGCTGAACAGGTTGACAGGATAATAGATACGGCAGGAAAGTGCTTTGATCTTTGCCAGCCTGAAATAACCTTGGAGGCTAATCCCAGCTCTGTGGACAGGGAGAAGATGTCAGTGTGGAGAAAAGCAGGGGTAACAAGGCTTTCTTTTGGCGTTCAATCGGCTAATGACAGGGAGCTTGGCTTCTTGGGCAGGCTTCATGACTTTTCTCAGGCAAAGTCGGCTGTGGAAACGGCGGCTCAGGTGGGATTTAGGCACATCTCCTGCGACATCATGCTCGGGGTAAAGGGTCAGACCCTTGAAAGCCTTTGGGATAGCATAGAGAGCCTTACGGCACTCCCTGTTGATCATATTTCTGCTTATATGCTGAAAATAGAAAAGGGTACGGCTTTTGATTGTGATGAGATGAGAAACGCTGTAGCTGATGACGATATGCTGTGCGATATGTATTTGCAAACTGTGGGACAGCTTGCAAGTAAGGGCTTCTTACAGTATGAGATATCAAATTTTGCCAAAGAGGACGGAAAATCACGGCACAATCTTAAATATTGGCACGGGGAAGAATATATAGGCATTGGCCCGTCGGCACATTCTTTCTTTGATAATGAGAGATATTACTGCAAGAGCGATGTTGAGGAGTTTATTTCTGACAAGATGCAGAGCATGGTGGTGCTTGAGGATGACCCTGACAAGGCAGAGGAGTATGTCATGCTGGGGTTAAGGCTCACGGAGGGCATTGACATAGGTAAAGCTGAGGAGCTTGGTGGTAAAGAGCTTGGGGAGAATATCCGCAAGAAGGCGGCTTTGTTTCAGAAACAGGGGCTTTGCGTGGTCGAAAAGGGTATTTTAAGGCTTACGCCTGCGGGATTTCTGGCTTCAAACTCTATTATCGGTGAACTGCTGTGGTAAACCTGTATAAATATAGGCAGACAGTGTTGTGCAGTTATACAATAGATATACGATATGTAGGGGATAAGCTTGAAAAATGACGGAAAATGTGGTATAATTCACTGCGACGGAGTGTGTCCGCAGTTTTATATTACCGAGAGGGCTTTTTTATGAAAAGTATAAGATTTATTGCTTTGATCTCAGCAGCGGCAATGTGTTTCGGACTTTGCGCCTGCGGAAAGTCGGAGAAAAAAGACGAGATAGCTGTGCCTATTCTTGAAACTAAGGATATAACATATAAGACGGTAAAAGCTGAGATAGGAGATATCTCTCAGGAGTATCATCAGGAGGGCGTTTATGATTACCCTTACAGTGAAACTGTCACCTTCAAGGCAAGCGGTCAGATAAAGTCTATAGATGTGGAGTCGCCTTGTGATGTGAAAAAGGGTGACCTGCTTTGCACACTTTATTCTGACGATGTGGACGAACAGATAGAAGAGGAAGAAATAAGGCTCAATCAGGCGAAGCAGACGGTCGCTACATTGCAGGCGAACGATGCTGACTACAGTGAGATACAGCTTTCTCAGTATGACTTACAGATAGAACAGCTCAAATATGACAGTCTTGTGGCGTCCTTGGAGGATTATAAGGTTTACGCTCCATGTGACGGACAGTTTGATCTTGCAGACAGACAAGGTCAGGAGCTGACAGCGTTCATGCCGGTGAATAAGGGCGAGGTGCTTGGGTATACTTCCGATAAATCACAAAAGGCTCTGTGCGTGTCTGTGTTTGATAACGCGCTCACAAACGTCAATTTTGGCACTGCAGTGCAGATAGTGCAGGGTGCCAATACGATGGGCGGCACTGTGACGGATATAATCTACAATGAGAGCGGAGATTTCTCGGCATATGTTTATGTTATAACCCCTGACGAGGAGAACGATATGCTGGATCTTGGCGGCATAGAGGTTGTCTTTGACGTGTATTCAAGGCTTGATACTGTTATAGTTCCGCAGAAGGCGGTGAAGAAGCTTGATGGACGCAACTATGTGAACCTGCTTGTGGACGGTGTAAAGATAGAGCAGGACGTAGAGCTTGGCATTGAGGACAACGACAACGTTGAGATACTTTCGGGACTCAGCGGCGGTGAGGAGATAATACTCAATTGACGGCATTCAGCCAATTAAATATTATTTGATATGTCTGATTTGTGTTTTAAGAAAAAATAAAGAAATAAAGCACTTGATTTTTTGCGTAATTTCGTGTAAAATAAAAGAACAGAGTGTCTAGGGAGGACTAAAAATGAAGGATTTTTTATCTAACGTATGGGTAAAGCGAGCGGTATCAGTTTTCAATGTCGCTTACTTTGCTGTAATAACTCTGCTCACTTATGCAACGTTCCTGTATGATCTGGAGTTTGCGGCAGGCAGAGAAAAATCGTTTTTCACAGTGTATGTGGTGCTTAACGTAGTTTTTATGGGACTTATGCTCTTTTCAAGACGTGAGCTTGTGACGGAGATACTGAGCATACTCATGCTTCCGGTCGTGTTCTGCATGATACTTTTCAACATGGGCGACTGGATATTGATAGTTCCGCCGTTCATTGTTGCTATCATAATGTTCTTTGCAGCAGGCACGAACGAAACTGTAAAGGTTATAATGGGTACAATATATCTGCTTTTGTATGTTCTTGGAATAGTTGCATACTTTGTGCTTAATATCCTTTTCGGAGGCACGTCTGTTGAAACTGTGCTAAATTCAGATCTTGACACATCGTCAAGTGTTTATGCTCTCTACAGAGATAACTTCAAGAAGCTCACTGAAGTAACTTCAGAATCAAATACCATATCGCCTGACGGCCAGTATCAGATAATACTTTATGATGTAAAGGACAGCGACAAGGGTGCTGTAAAGATATGCGTAGTACCATACAATCAGGATATCGAGCTTAAATTCTTTACTCTTAAGCAGAAAGGTATCAAAAAGACCATTTCCAACAAGGGTATAAGAGGAACAGTTCCTGATGTTGGCTGGGTAAAGGAGGACGGAGTTCTCAAGGTGCAGTACAGACTTTCGGAGGCTGATGACCTGAGAGCCACTTCTGTTACAACAATGCCGGATAAGCAGTATTTCCAGTTCCTTGGTATTCAATAAGTTCGCAGGACCGTCTGAGAAGGCGGTCTTTTTTTGATAAAAATGGCTGTCAATAAGAGCTTATTCATAAAAATCGTGTGGTTATTTTGGTTAAAACGCTTAGCTTGTATTACAAAACAGTTACATTATATGAAAAATTGTATGGTACACTTGACAGATTTGTTAAAAAGGTGTAAAATATTAATAGTGTTTTATAACGTTTCGATACTTGTGTGAACGGCTATGAAAGCGTTTACATACAATAGTATCAAGGGAGGATAAGAATTAAAATGAGATCAAAGAGAATACTTGGCGTGGTATCAGCGATAATGATGCTTGGCGTTTGTGCTGTGCCTGCTTATGCCGACAGTGAGGCTGAAATACCTGAATATAGTGCCGACAAGAGTATCCTTACAACAGATACTTCAGCACCGTCCTTGTCGTTTGATATGAAGGATTGGGAGAGATATATCAAGGTGACTCCTGACGGTGAGAAGATTTCAGTGGGAGCATCCCAAGAAAAGACCTATGCTTATCAGGGTGCAAGCCTTAAGATAACAGCAACACAGCCTAATGACATAAGCGATTATTGTACTTTTGCTTCGCTTATAAGAGATGACGATAAGAATTTGGTTTATCCTGGCTCTGATTCTGAAGATGCGCCTTATATAACGATGGGCGTTGAGATCGACGCCAAGGATTTTGGTATGACTTGTTTTGACGGCTGTATGATTTCTTTTAAGTACAGGATAAATCAGGACGCTCAGGGCAAGCTTATGGGAGATTCTGTGTTTGCTTTTCCTTGTACTGAGGAATACAAAAAGGTGACCAGCAATAGTGTTCAGCTTGAAATAAATACAGATGCAAGCAATAATGTTACTCAGTATGCGACAGCACTTATACCAGTACCTGACAAGTGCGGAGCAACAAAGTTCGTATTTGAGATACCGGTTATAAAGAAAATGGATAAGACAGATGTGCTTTATATTGATAATCTTGTAATAGATACTCCGTTGCAGAAGAACGATGTAGATCTTCAGGTAATGAATCTCGATGGCTACAATAAAAGTGCAAAGGCACAGGAGATCGTGCAGGGCTTAAAGATACAGCCTAAGTCAAACGGACTGAGCAGCACTTCGTCATCTGAGGCTGAATCTTCAAAGGGTATCGGAGTAGTAGGCATTGTAGTTATTGTGGTCGTTGCGGTGGTTATTGTCGGTGCTGTTATTTTCGTTATCAAGAAAAAGAAATCGCGGTTCTATTGATTTTTTGATCTGACAAAGAGATGGGCTTTTAGCTCGTCTCTTTTTTGTTTTTTTATGAATATATCCTCATCTCCGAGAAATAATAGCATTAGCCTAAAATGGCATATCTTATACTGAAAGGAACTTAATTATGAAAAAAATGTTCGCTATGCTAACTTGTCTCGGTCTTTGCGGTGTTATGCTCGCAGGCTGTTCAAGAAATGACGATAACTCAGGTTCGACATCTTCCGGCGTTACTGCGACCACAACTTCTAAAAATGAGGTCACAAGCAGACGTGATGACAGCGACACGCTTGTGAGCCGTGTTGGCGATGGTATCAAGGACACTGTAAGCGGTGGTGCGGATATTATTGATGATACTGTAAGCACTGTAGAAAGCGTTGTTGACGATATCATCAGATAAGCTGCACATATGCTTGCGGACTGCTCAGCCGTGATATTATTTCGGCTTGCGGCAGTCCGTTTTTTATTGTGAAATCGTATGATAAAACTCAAACAATGTCAAAAGTCAATGGTTGACTATTGACAAATTATTAACGCCAAATCATAATTAACTAATTATTTGACTAACTGTGAACGAAGTGTAAAATCCATGTAAAATAAATGTTTAAGTTTGCGGTTTGCTCTTTAAAAATGTGGGGCTGTGTGGTATAATGAAATACATCAGGCAGATATTTTCTGCTATTAAGAAAATGTAAAGATTTATGGTGGATTTCTTTATGAAAATCGGAGAAAATAAGTGAAAAATATAGGCTCTGAGCTTGGCGGCTTGCTGAAAAAAATATGCTTATGGGGCGGTGTTATGGCTGTTGTATGCTGGGCATTTACTTTGCTGTGGGGCTTTGACATCACACAGCTTGCGGGCTTTGCATTGGGCTGGGGCTATATGTGCCTTTGTATGTACTACCTTGGTGTGACCTGCGAAAAGGTTGTGGAGCTTGAGGGCAAAAAGGCTAAGCGGACAATGCTTGGGTGTTACATGACTAGGTATGGAGTGCTTTTTGTTCTTTGTGCGGGGGCTATGCTCACGAAGGCAGTAAGTCCAGTTGGGATACTGCTTCCGCAGTTTTATCCGAGGATAATTCTGTATGTCATACAGATAAGAGAAAGAAGGGATAAATAAATGACGGGTATAGGAAACGGCCCTAAGATAGTGTTTGAAATAGGCAGTCTGAGGATCACCGAAACGGTGGTGATGGGTTGGCTTATTATAGTTGCGGTGCTGATACTGTGCTTGTGGCTCACACACGATTTGAAAAAAGTGCCTGAGAAAAAACGTCAGGTGGTTGCGGAGATGCTTGTGAACTTCGTCAACAACATGGTCAAAGAGAACATGGGCGTTAAGATGATGAAGTATGCCCCTTATATTGCTACGCTGCTTATTTATGCGGTGTTTGGCGCTCTTATCAGTATGATAGGTCTGAGGTCTATGACTGCGGACATCAATGTTACGGCAACGTGGGCTCTTATGACATTCGTGCTTATCACATACAACAAGATAAAAGCGAATGGTTTCAAGGGCTATCTTAAAAGCTTTGCACAGCCTGTGGCTTTTATCCTGCCGCTTAATATCATCAGCGAGGTGGCAACGCCTGCGTCTATGGCGTTCCGTCTGTTCGGCAACGTTGCAGGCGGCATGGTAATAACGGGACTGCTTTATGGTGCGCTCGGCTCACTGTCATCGGCGCTTGGACTGACTTTTGAGGCAGGCTCATGGGCGTTCAGTGTATTTCAGGTAGGTATACCTGCGGTACTCAGCGTGTATTTCGACCTGTTCTCAGGGTGCATACAGGCTTATATCTTCTCAATGCTCACCATGGTAAACGTTGGTGCGGCGGCAGAAACAGAGTAAATTACCGCTTTTGCGGAAAGTATAAAAAAGTAAATAGTAAATAACGGAGGTTTATCATTATGGAAAAGGCTATTCTTCTTGGCTGTTCAGCAATCGGTGCAGGACTTGCAATGATCGCAGGTATCGGACCTGGTATCGGTGAGGGCTACGCAGTAGGAAAGACTATTGAGGCTATCGCAAGACAGCCTGAGGCTAAGGGCGACTGCACAAGAACAATGTTCATAGGCGTTGCTATGGCTGAGTCAACAGGTATCTACGCATTCGTAGTTGCACTTATCCTGCTCTTTGCTAACCCATTTATCGGAAAGCTTTAATAAAAAGCTTCAAACAAGATTTGCTCTGCATTGGTGCGGAGGGGAGGTTGGATAAATGGTATTGGCAGCAGGCGATGTGACAGAGTTTCTGTCAATAGATCTGACAACGATAATTGCGACTTTGCTCAATACGCTCATACTGTTTTTGGTGCTCAAGCATTTTCTGTTCGATAAGGTGAACAAGGTCATCGAGGACAGGAAAAATGATGTTAAGGAAACTTACAGGCAGGCTGACGAGGCAAAAGAAAATGCCGAGAAGCTTGAAGCTGAGTATACAAGCAGATTAGAGGGTGCAAAGGAAGAGTCTGCACAGATTATACAGACGGCAACAAGAAAGGCTCAACAGCGTTCTGACGAGATAATCAGCGAAGCGAGAACTGAGGCAAAGGGTCTTGTGGACAACGCTTCAAGAGAGATCGAAAGAGAAAAGAAGATCGCTGTCAACCAGATCAAGAACGAGATCACCGATATTGCTTTCTCGGCTGCGGCGGCAGTTGTGGAAAAGGATATGACAGGCGAGGACAACGAACGTCTTATCGAGAAGTTCATTGACAATGTGGGTGAGATGTAATGGCAGACAGTATCGGGAATATTTACGGCAATGCACTTTTCGAGGTGTGCTGCGAGGAAAACTGCCTTGATGAAGTCTATGGTGAGCTTGGGAGCATAAGGGATATACTTTTCTCTCAGGGTCAGGAGGAATATGTGGAGCTGCTTGCGTCGCCGCTGGTGACGGAGAACGAAAAAAGGGCGGCGCTGGAAAAGGTGTTTATGGGCAGGATACAGCCTGTTACGCTTAATTTTCTTTGCCTTGTGAGCGAAAAGGGCAGGATAAGGTTTCTGCCTGAGATATGCGCAAAGTTCAAGGAGCTTTATGAAAAGCATAATAATATCATAGAGGTCACTGCGGTGACGGCTATGCCTCTGTCTGAAAGGCTCAGGGACAAGCTTGTGGCTAAGCTGGAGGCTGTTTCGGGGGCAAAGATAGTGCTTGTGGAAAAGGTGGATAAAAGCCTTATGGGCGGTATCGTGCTGAGATATTCAGACACAGAAATAGACGGCAGCGTCAGAACTAAGCTTGATGATATCAAGGCTCAGATCGACGGGGTCATTGCATAGGAAAGGAACGGTATTTTAACATGAAATTACGTCCTGATGAAATAACAGGCTTGATAAAACAGCAGATCAAGGACTACCGCAGCAAGCTTGAGCTTGACGATGTGGGGACGGTCTGCACTGTTGGCGACGGAATTTCAAGAGTTCATGGACTTGACAAGTGTATGTCAGGCGAACTTCTTGAATTTTCTAACGGAACATACGGCATGGCAATGAACTTGGAGCAGGATTTTGTAGGCTGTGTACTTCTCGGCTCTGAGGACGGAATAAAAGAGGGCTCGGGAGTAAAGAGAACAGGCAGGATAGTTTCTGTGCCTGTTGGCGATGCACTGCTTGGCAGAGTCGTGAACGCTCTCGGTGCACCTATCGACGGCAGGGGCGCTGTGCTTACAACAGAAACAAGACCTGTGGAAAGCCCTGCTTTCGGAATAATTACAAGACAATCAGTAAACAGACCATTGCAGACAGGTATCAAGGCTATCGACTCTATGATACCGATAGGCAGGGGTCAGCGTGAGCTTATTATAGGCGACAGACAGACAGGTAAAACTTCTATAGCACTTGATACTATAATAAATCAGAAAGGCAAGGACGTTATCTGTATCTATGTTGCGATAGGTCAGAAGCAGTCTACTGTGGCAAACGTGGTGGATACCCTTTCTAAGCATGGGGCAATGGATTATTCTATAGTTGTATCGGCAACGGCATCTGAAATGGCGCCTTTGCAGTATATTGCACCATATGCAGGAGTTGCAATGGCTGAGTATTTCATGCTTCAGGGCAAGGACGTGCTGTGCGTTTATGACGACCTTTCAAAGCACGCTGTGGCATACAGAACTATGTCACTTCTGCTCCAAAGACCAACAGGACGTGAGGCTTATCCGGGAGATGTTTTCTATCTCCATTCAAGACTTTTGGAGAGAGCCTGCTGTCTTAACAAGGACTACGGCGGAGGCTCTATAACCGCTCTGCCTATTATCGAAACTCAGGCAGGCGATGTTTCGGCTTATATCCCGACAAACGTTATATCTATCACTGACGGACAGATATTCCTTGAATCTGAGCTGTTCTTCTCAGGCGTCAGACCTGCAGTAAACCCTGGTATATCAGTATCCCGTGTAGGCGGTTCGGCACAGATAAAGGCTATGAAAAAGGTTTCAGGCTCGCTGAAACTGCTGTATTCGCAGTACAGAGAGTTGCAGTCGTTCTCGCAGTTCGGCTCTGACCTTGACAAGGACACAAAGGAAAGACTTGCACAGGGCGAACGTATAGTGGAGGTGCTCAAGCAGGGCAAGACCTCACCGCTTGACGTTGAGAAGCAGGTGGTCATAATCTATGCGGTGGTAAACAACTATCTGAAAAATATCAGAGTTGAGGATATCGCTGAATTTGAGAAAGACCTTTTTGTGTATATAGATGAAACTCACCCTGATATTTTCTCTTCAATAAGAGAAACAGGAGAGCTTACAAAAGAGAATGAACAGGCAATAAAGGATGTGCTTGCGGAGTATTCACAGAAGTTTCTTCAAAGCAGATAAGGAGCGCTGAGCGATGGCAACAGCTAATATGAAAGACGTCAAAAGACGTATCAAAAGCGTTGAAAGCACCATGCAGATAACAAAAGCCATGCAGCTTGTGGCGGCTTCTAAGCTCAGACGTGCCAAAGACAAGGCGGTGGCAGTTCAGCCGTTCTTTGAAACGCTTTTTAAGACAATGTGCGATATATCCTGCGACAGAGCTTTCAAGTCGGTGTATACAAAGAAGAAGTTTCTTAATTCCACACTGCTTATAGTGGTGGCAGGCGACAGGGGACTTGCAGGAGGATTTAACTCCAACGTGCTGAAAATGGCTAAGGCAAAGGCTGACGATGTGCTGTCATCAGGCGGTCAGCTTCGTGTTATGGCTGTGGGCAAAAAGGCTGTTGAGTTCTTTGAGAAGCGTGACTATGACCTTGTGTGGAAATATCCGCAGATAGCGGAGAGCATTGACACTGACACTGTTATAGACATTGTGGAAGATATTATCGCAGGCTTCAGAAATGGGGATTATGACAAGGTAGAGCTTGTGTATACCACATTCGTGTCGGCGCTGACACAGGAGCCTTGCAGTTTGCAGATACTTCCCGTGGAGGATCTTGACAAGCTTGGGGGAAGAAAGCACCCGTCAACTATCTATGACCCGTCCCCTGAGGAGGTCTTTGACGGCATGATACCGCAGTATATAGGCGGTATGCTTTATTCTGCGATAGTGGATTCTTACGCTTCTGAGCAGGCGGCAAGACGTACTGCAATGGAGTCTGCAACGGACAACGCAGGAGAAATGATAGACAATCTGTCGCTTCTTTACAACAGAGCAAGACAGGCGCAGATAACTCAGGAGCTTACAGAGATAAGCTCGGCAACTATCGGAAGATAGGAAGAATAATTATGCCCGAATGTGGGCGTTCAAAAGTAAATGTTGTGGATATTGTTGGAGAAGTCTTGCAGGGGCGAACAGCGTTCGTCTGCATTTTGCAGGCTTTTAAACATATCAAGCTATGATATCCCTTTTTGAAAGGTGGTAAATAAATGGAAAGCAAAAACATAGGCAAGGTAGTCCAGATAGTTGGTGCGGTAGTTGATATACGCTTTGAAAAGGACAGCTTGCCTGACCTGCTCAATGCCATTGAGATAGACAACAAGGGCGAAAAGCTCGTTGTTGAGGTGGCTCAGCATATAGGCGACGATATAGTAAGATGTATCGCCATGGGCTCTACAGACGGACTTATGAGAGGTATCGACGCTGTTGATACGGGCAAGGCTATTTCTGTTCCGGTGGGCAAGGAAACTCTTTCGAGAATGTTCAATCTTCTGGGCGAGCCTGTTGACAATCTGCCTGCCCCTGAAACTAAGGAGCGCTGGGAGATACACAGAGAACCGCCGACATACGAAGAGCAGTCTGCTTCAAACGAGATTCTGGAAACCGGTATCAAGGTCATCGACCTTATCGCACCATATCTGAAAGGCGGAAAGATAGGTCTTTTCGGCGGTGCAGGAGTAGGCAAGACGGTGCTTATTCAGGAGCTTATAAATAACGTTGCCAATCAGCATGGTGGTATCTCGGTATTCACAGGCGTTGGAGAGCGTACCCGTGAGGGCAACGACCTTTATTATGAGATGAAAGAGTCGGGAGTTATCGATAAGACTGTGCTTGTGTATGGTCAGATGAACGAGCCGCCCGGAGCGAGAATGAGAGTTGCACTTTCAGGTCTGACAATGGCGGAGTATTTCAGAGATGTTGAGCATCAGGACGTGTTGCTTTTTATCGACAACATATTCAGATTTACTCAGGCAGGTTCTGAGGTGTCGGCACTCCTTGGCAGAATGCCGTCAGCCGTTGGTTATCAGCCTACACTTGCAACTGAAATGGGTCAGTTACAGGAGCGTATCACTTCAACAACAAAAGGCTCTATCACTTCCGTTCAGGCAGTTTATGTGCCTGCGGACGATTTGACAGACCCTGCGCCTGCAACTACGTTTGCTCACCTTGACGCAACAACTGTGCTTTCAAGAAGTATTTCATCACTTGGTATCTATCCTGCCGTTGACCCGTTGGAGTCAAACTCCAGGATACTTTCACCTGAGATAGTGGGCAACGAGCATTATCAGGTGGCAAGACAGGTCCAGTCTATCTTGCAGAGGTATGTGGAGCTTCAGGATATCATCGCTATCATGGGTATGGACGAGCTTTCTGACGAGGATAAGCTCACTGTATCAAGAGCAAGAAAGATACAGCGTTTTCTGTCACAGCCGTTCTCCGTTGCGGAGCAGTTCACAGGTATGAAGGGCAAATATGTGCCTATCAAGGAGACTATCAGAGGCTTCAAGGAGATAATCGAGGGCAAGCATGACGACCTGCCTGAATCTGCTTTTCTGTTTGTGGGAACTATCGACGAGGCTGTTGAAAAGGGCAGACAGATCGCAGAAAGTGAACAGTAGTAACAGAACGTTTAAAGAAAAATACTTGACAAGAGTCGGATTATAGTATATAGTGAATGTATGTGGCAATTTTGTGTCACACACGCTGATTTGTAAAAACTTGTGGAGAAAGATTATGACGCCTTTTGATCTTAAGATAATAACCCCTGAAAAAACTTTTTTTGAGGGAAATACTGAGCAGATCATTGTGAGGACCGTATCAGGTGATATCGGTATACTTGCAGGTCATGCGCCATATGTGGCAAATATCGTTTCTTCTCCTTTCCGTATCAAAATAGAAGGTGAGTTCAGAACAGCCGCTATTTCGGGAGGGCTTATAAAGGTGTCTGCTGACGGTGTGACAGTGGTGACATCTGCTATCGAATGGGCTGATGAGATAGACGTTGCAAGAGCCGAAAAGGCAAAGGCTGCGGCAGAGAACAAGCTCAGAGAAAATGCTAGCCAGAAAGAGTTTGAAAGGGCGGAGCAGAAGCTGCGACGTGCCATGAACAGACTTGTGGTGGCAGGAAAGAAATAATTATCAAAGTCAGAGCCTTGCGGGATATCCGTGTAGGCTTTGGCTTTGTTTTATTTATTAAGTAAAATCGGCGTAAAGGTAAGGTAAGTAATGGGGTGCGCAGGGGCGTGCTCGGACGTTGTGCAGTGGAAAAAACAAGAAAAGGAATGAATTGATTTGAGTATCTTTAACATTATCGGAATGGCGGGCGGACTTGGTCTGTTTTTATATGGAATGACCATATTGAGTTCGGGACTTGAAAAGGCTTCGGGCGGACTTATGGAGAAGGTCCTTGCGAAAATGACGGGAAACGTGTTCTCAGGAATACTTTTCGGTGCGTTGGTGACGGCAGCGGTGCAATCATCGTCTGCAACTACTGTTATCGTGGTGGGACTTGTAAACGCAGGCCTTTTGAAACTAAAGGGCGCAGTTGGAATAATCATGGGTGCGAATATCGGAACGACCATGACAACGCAGATACTGAGGCTCACAAACCTGGAGGGCGACAGCAGCGGCCCTGCTTTATTGCAGCTTTGCAAGCCGTCAAACTTCTCTTCTATACTTATCGTTATCGGTCTTATAATCATAATGGTGGGCAAGAAGAACAAGACAAAGAACGTAGGCGAGATAATGATGGGCATAGGTATCCTCTTTACCGGAATGATACTTATGCAGGAGAAGATCGCTCCGCTGGCAGAGCTTCCGCAGTTCGAGCAGCTTTTTGCAGTGCTTAAAAACCCTGTTCTGGGCGTATTGGTGGGTGCGATATTCACGGCTATCATACAGTCATCGGCCGCTTCTATAGGCATTTTGCAGGCACTTTCAGTGTCAGGCGCTATCACATTCGCTTCTGCATTTCCTATCATAATGGGTACTAACATCGGTACTTGTGCTACACCTCTTATTTCAAGTATAGGTGCTTCAAAGAACGCTAAGAGAGCCGCTATGATACACTTCTATTTCAACCTTATCGGTACTATAATCTTTCTTATCGGCGTTTATATCATTCAGTATACAATAGGATTTCCATTCTGGAATAATAGCTTTACAACGGGAAGCATCGCAAACTTCCATACTATCTTCAATGTTGTGGTAACTATAATCTTTCTGCCGTTCTATACAGTGCTTGAAAAACTTGCCGAATGGACTATCAGAGATAAGAAGAACGCTGAGGACGATGATACTTTTACTAAGGAGGATCTTCTTGACGACAGATTTCTTGTTACTCCAAACGTTGCTATCGCACAGGCTACAGAGGCAGTTGTTCAAATGGGCGTGCTGGCACAGAAGAATTTCATATCGGTAAGAGAGCTTTATGACAAGTATGACCTTAAGTCTATCGACAAGATAAAAGAGCGTGAGGAGCTTATCGACAGGCTGGAGGACAGAGTAGGTTCATATCTTATAAAGCTCAACGACTGCGGTCTGAACGAGGATGAGTCGAGAACTGTTACAGCGCTTTTCCACCTTATCTCGGAGTATGAGAGAATAGGTGACTATACTATAAACATCTATGAAACTGCGGATGTTCTTTATGAAAAGGAGATCGGTTTTTCTGAGCAGGCGAAGCACGAGCTTGACGTTGTGTGCAACGCCATTCAGGAGATAATCGGGCTTGCTATCGAAGCCACAAAGACAGGGGATATGAACGTTCTCAAGGAGATCGAGCCACTTGAAGAAGTAGTAGACAGACTTGTTGAGGAGCTTAAGGCTGTTCATATCGACAGGTCTAAGAATGGTCTTTGCAACATCGAGGTGGGTGTGAACTTCCTTGATATACTCACAAATGTTGAGAGAATATCAGACCACTGCTCAAATATTGCGGTCTATCTTATAGCAAACCAAGAGAAATACAACAGCCTTAAAAAGCATGAATATCTTGATAAGCTTCACAGAAACGGTCCTGACTATTACGAGAAGCTGTTGGCTGAATATTCAGAAAAGTTTGCGCTTTAGTTCAGGTTTTTGCACCTGTGGCGTGATATAATATTGTAAAACAGCAAGGAGGGACATTAGTCCCTCTTGTTATAAGCTGAAAAGGAGAGAGCAAAATGGACAAATTCAATTACACTATGCTGTGCGATTTTTATGAGCTGACAATGGGAAACGGTTATTTTGTAAGCGGTATGCAGGAAAAGATATCTTATTTTGATCTGTTTTTCAGACAGATACCTGACGGTGGCGGATTTGCCATTGCCTGCGGTCTAGAGCAGGTCATAAACTATATCGAAAATCTGCATTTTGACGAAGAGGACATAGAGTTCCTGCGCTCAAAGGGCATTTTTGACGAGGGCTTCCTTAAATATCTTAAGGATTTCCGCTTCACAGGAGATATATTTGCTGTGCCTGAGGGTACGGTGGTGTTTCCAAACGAGCCTATCATCACAGTTAGAGCACCTGCGGTGCAGGCTCAGCTTGTGGAAACTTATCTTCTGCTTTGCATAAATCATCAGACACTTATTGCAACAAAGGCTAACCGTATTGTAAGGGCGGCTCAGGGCAGGGCGGTATCTGAGTTTGGTTCAAGACGTGCTCATGGTGCAGACGCTGCCATACTCGGTGCAAGAGCCGCAGGCATAGGCGGTTGCTCAGGCACAGCCTGCACTATCACTGACCAGCTTTTCGGCTTCAATGCAACAGGCACAATGGCACATTCATGGGTACAGATGTTTGACAGCGAGCTTGAAGCTTTCAAGACTTACTGTAAGTGCTATCCTAATGGCACTGTTCTGCTTGTGGACACTTATAATGTGCTGAAAAGCGGTGTGCCTAACGCAATAAAGGCTTTTGACGAGGTGCTGAAGCCTATGGGCTGCCGACCTGTGGGAATAAGGATAGACTCGGGAGATATAACTTATCTTTCCAAGAAAGCAAGAAAAATGCTTGACGAGGCAGGCTATCCTGATTGCAAAATATGTGCCTCAAACGCCCTTGACGAGTATCTTATAAGAGATATGATATATCAGGGCGCAAAGGTGGATATGTTCGGAGTGGGCGAAAGACTTATCACCGCAAAGAGCGAGCCTGTTTTCGGCGGAGTTTACAAGCTTGCGGCTGTGGAGGACGACGAGGGAAATATCCAGCCTAAGATAAAGATATCAGAGAACGTGGCGAAGATAACCACTCCGCACTTCAAAAAGCTTTACAGAATTTATGATAAGAATAACCACAAGGCTGTGGCTGACCTGCTGTGTGTTCATGACGAGGTGATAGATGAAAGCAGACCCCTTACGCTTTTTGACCCACAGTTTACATGGAAGAAAAAGGTCGTCACAAACTTTGAGGCAAAGCCTATTCAACAGCAGATATTCAAGGACGGCAAGTGCGTATACAAGAAGCCTGCATATGAGGATATCGTAAAGTATGCGGCGGCTGAGATAGACACTCTTTGGGACGAGATCACAAGATTTGAAAATCCGCACACTTATTATGTTGACCTTTCTCAGAAGCTTTGGGAAGTGAAGAATTATCTTCTTGCGGAGAACAACAGACAAACGGCAGATTAAAATTTACATTATTGACTTGAAAAAAGCTATAGGCTGTGTTACAATAAGCGTGGTTAGCAAATTCTAACCTATTAAGCATTGGAGGGTCAGAAATGGAAAAGATAACAGTAAAAATAGACGGAATGATGTGCGGAATGTGTGAATCGCATATGAATGACACTTTCAGGCAGAATTTCAAGGTGAAAAAGGTAAGCTCTTCCCATGCAAAGGGCGAAACTGTGGCTATAGTTGATGAAGATATCCCTGATGAAAAGCTTAAAGAAGCAGTTGAGAAAACAGGCTACACTTTTATTTCCGCTGAAAGAGAGCCTTATGAGAAAAAAGGATTTTTTGCAAGATTCAAGTAAATAGCTATGCACAAAGTCGTGGCAGATGAAAAGGTCTGTCACGGCTTTTTTTTGTTTGCTTGACAAAACATATTTTCTGTGATATAATAAATATCAGTTAGTATACATTAACCGATGTTCTATACATTTGATACTGCACGAGAAAGGTGCGGCTAAGTTTGCAAAAAGCTTTTTGTGAAAAGGCGTTTTGTTTTGATAGGCTTAGCTTCGTGGCGTGCAGTAATTTTATAGATGCAAGTTAGCTATAACTAACAAAGAAAGGGGCATACAAATGGGAAACATTCACACGTCTGGGGAGGACTATCTGGAGACGATACTCGTTTTATGGAACAAGCAAAACGGCGAGGTGAGGAGCATTGATGTTGCAAGGGAACTGAATGTTACAAAACCAAGCGTATCAAACGCCATGAAGATACTTCGTGAGGGAAAGTTTATCACAATGGACGAAAACGGTTTTATCACTCTAACTGACGCCGGCAGATATGTTGCGGAAAAGATCTACGAAAAGCACCTTGTATTGACAGAGTGGCTTGTAAGTCTTGGTGTTGACAGAAAAATATCTGAACATGACGCCTGCAAGATAGAACACGTTTTGTCTGACGAGAGCTTTGCGGCATTGAAGAAGCATATCAGTGAAGAACAATGAGCATGACTATTTTTAAAGGCATTCTGATACCGTTTTTGGGTACATCTCTTGGTGCGGCGTGTGTGCTTTTTATGAAGAAAAATCTGCATTATCTTGTCCAGCGAGCCTTGACAGGCTTTGCGGCAGGAGTAATGGTGGCGGCAGGCGTGTGGAGCTTGCTAATACCCTCTATGGAGCAATCAGCGAAAATGGGTAGACTGAGGTTTGTTCCTGCGGCGGTTGGATTTATGCTTGGAGTGCTTTTTCTGCTTTTTCTCGATAGAGTTATACCACATCTTCACATGAATGCCATTGAACCGGAGGGTGCAAAAAGCAGTTTTCAGCGCACAACGATGCTTGTGCTTGCGGTGACGCTTCACAATATCCCCGAAGGAATGGCTGTTGGCGTTGTATATGCAGGCTGGGCGGCTGACCATCATGCCATAAGCGCCGCTGGTGCGTTGGCATTATCCCTCGGTATTGCAATACAGAACTTTCCAGAGGGTGCGATAATATCCATGCCACTGCGTTCGGAGGGTATGGGAAAGGGAAAAGCCTTTGTTTACGGCGTTTTATCGGGAGTTGTCGAGCCGGTGGGTGCTGTGCTGACCATACTTTTGGCACAGTTTATAATTCCTGTTTTGCCGTATCTTCTAAGCTTTGCGGCAGGTGCTATGATTTATGTTGTGGTGGAGGAGCTTATACCTGAAATGTCGGAAAAGCCACACTCCAATATTGGAACGATAGTTTTTGCGCTGGGCTTTGTGCTTATGATGATACTTGATGTGGCACTTGGATAGGTGTTTTTTATGTTTACATAGGGATCATCTTTATGCATGGTAAGTGTATTGAATATCTTTTTGTATAGCCGGGCATATCATTTTGAAATGATATGCCCGGCTTTGTTTTGAAATGATATGCCCGGCTTTGTTTTGTGTGTAAATTGCATTTGTTAATTTGTTTATCTTAAACGTTTGATGTTAATATGAAATGTAAACGTTTTTTAACTATTATTTTCTTTGGCAATGAAAGACAAAAATAATATAAAATGATGATTACTTATAGCACAATTCACTAAGTTTGTACTTCTTTATTTGTCAAAAACATTGATTTTAAAAAACTTGCTTACTTAATCGTTTTAAGAGATTGACATTAAATTAAGTTTGTGATAAAGTAAAAACGCAATAATTCGGCAAGCTAAATTAATCAAAAATTAGCTAAAGTGATGAAAAAGGAGTATGGTTATGACAGGAGTAATGAGAAGATTTTCTGCGGCTCTGGCGGCTGCTGCAATGGCTGTTAGCATTGTGCCTTTCGCAGATATCAGCGCATATGCGGAGTATGCGGCGACACACCCAGAGGGATTTGTTTATGCTGACGGCTCAAAGTTTATGTGTGACGGAAGCCCTTACTATTATGGCGGCACGAACTGTTATTATCTCACCTATAAGTCAAAGAGTGAGGTAAAGAATGTTTTCGATGACGCTTCAAAAATGGGGCTTAAAGCAATAAGAATTTGGGGAAATCTTGACGTTGGTAAGAAAACAGGCGAGATCGACTCGCAGTCTGGTCATGAGACCTTTGAGGGCAACAATGACGGAACGGGCGAAAAGGACGGAGTTTACTTCCAGTATTGGGACGATGAGGCTGGAAAGCCTGTTGTGAACGAGGGCGAGGACGGTCTGAGACATCTTGATTATATTATCAAGCAGGCTGAAGAACATGATATGAAGCTTGTTATCACTTTCACGAACTATTGGGAAGCGTTCGGTGGAATGGGTCAGTATGTAAAGTGGTATCAGATGTCACAGGGCAAGAGCGTTGGCAATAGCAAAGTGGACGAAAAGGACACCTGTGATTTTTACACTAATGAAACTATCAAGGGTTGGTATAAGGATTATATCAAGACTTTGTTAAATCACACCAACTACTACACAGGCGAGAAGCTTATGGATTCTGAAGCTGTTTTTTCTTGGGAGCTTTCAAACGAGCCGAGATGTACTGTTGACGAGTTCTGCAAGGACGATATTCTTTATAACTGGGCAAAGGAAATGTCAGCATATGTAAAGTCTATCGACCCTTATCACATGGTATCTGTTGGCGACGAGGGCTTTTATAACCTTGGCTATCAGGAAGCTGCAAGGCAAGATCTTCCGTCTTCCGCATATTCAGGCTACTACGGTGTTGACTTTGACAAGCTTATGACTATCGAAACTGTAGACTTTGGCACACCGCATATGTACGTTGATCAGTGGGGCTTTGACCTTGGTGATGATGACCTCGAATGGATAAAGCGCCATGCCCAGACCACATCTTCCGCTGACAAGCCTATTATCTTTGAGGAATTCGGTCTTACAGACAAAACAAAGCGTGACGCCGCTTATTCCGATTGGCTGGATATTGTAACAGGGGACTACTATGAGGGTGTTGAATATCAGGGCTTCAACTACTGGATGATAGCTTCCTATCTTGATGACGGCACTCTTTATCAGGACTATGACGGCTACACCGTTTACGGCCCTGAGGGTATCGAAAAGACGGACAGCACAAGAACTCTTATGATGAACGCTGCTGCAAAAATGGAAAAGAAGAACATTGTAAACACCACTGACAAGTCTACATACAGTTTTGACAGAAGCAAGTCAGGTAACGTTGTGGTGAATGTTTCTATGAAAGAGGGCAGCATAAGCGGTGTTGAGGTCGGCGGAAAGAAACTCTCGTCAGACGATTACACCATAAGGGGCAACGCTGTTACTATCAAGGCTTCTTATCTTAAAAGGCAGGAGCTTGCAAAGTATTCGTGCAGGATACTCACAACAGGCGGCAATCAGCCTAAGTTCAATCTGACGGTGAGCGACAGCTCTATCCCTAAGCCTATTATCTCACCTGAGATAATCTCTGTTGACGTAAACCCTAAGAAGTGCAGTGATGTTGATATCACCATGGATCGCAAGACAAGCGAGTTCAGAGGCATTGTTGCTGATGGAAAAGCACTCGCAGAGGGTACAGATTACACAACTTCGGGCGACACTGTGACCCTTAAAAGTGCATATTTCAAGACGCTTTCAGCAGGCATTGTGACGCTTAAGTTCGATTTCTATGAGGGCGAGGATAGGGAGCTTACAATAAATGTTTCCGACACCACAGGCCTTGATGAGCTTGACACATTTGAGAGCTATTCAAATGATAAGGCACTTTGGTCGTCTTATTCAAGAAACACAGGCGGCAATGAAGTTTCACTTTCTCTTGCTACAAAGAACGGTTCAAAGGCGCTTGCTTTCGGATATGATATCGGCTCGCCAAACGGCTACTGCGGAGTAAACCACCCTATTGCAGTAAGAAATGCTTCATCATTTGCAGGCGTTGAGCTTTGGGTAGAGGGGGACGGCACAGGCAACAGCCTTACTGTTCAGCTTAGAGACGCAAACGACAATTATTTTGAAGCGCAGATAGCACTTGATTTCGCAGGTGGAAAAAATATCAAGATACCATTCGCTGACTTTAAAGCGCCAAGCTGGCAGTCGGGCGGAAATCTTGATACATCAAAACTTAACCAGTTCTCGTTCTATATGGGCGGAGATTCTGCTCAAAAGACAGGTACAGTTTACATAGACGATGTTGTTTTCTATGAGGACGGACAGATCGAGAAGCCACACCTTTCCACAAAGTCAGGCATATTTGACGCTGATGCTCCAAGCGGTGTGAGAACAGACCTTGTGCTTTATGGAAAGAGCGTTGAGTCTATCATAGTAAACGGCAAGAAGCTTACAGGCGGCTTAGATTATTCTACAAGCGGAAAGCGGAAGTCAGATAATGCTCAACGAAAGCTGGCTCAAGACGCTTGCAAATGGTAATTACACACTTACATACACATTCTCAGACGGAAACACAGATACATTTGCACTCACTGTCAAGAATGTTAAGTCATCACACACTCACAGCTACACCGCAAAGGTAACAAAGGAAGCTACTTGCACAACAGAGGGCGAGAGAATTTACACTTGTACTTGCGGAGACAAGTACACTGAAACTATCCCTGCCAAGGGTCACAGCTGGGTAAAGGGCGAGACAGTTGCTCCTACAGAGAACGAAAAGGGCTACACTATCTACACATGCGCTTCCTGCGGCGAGACAAAGAAGGACGATTACACCGACCCTATCGGTCACAGACACAGATATACCCTCACATCAACAAAGGCTGCAACTTGCGAAGCTGACGGCGAAAAGGTATACACTTGCTCATGCGGTGAAAAGTACACTGAAACTATCCCTGCGACAGGTCACAGCGAAAGCGCATGGATAATCGACAAGGCGGCTACTGCGACAGAAAATGGCTCAAAGCACACTGAGTGTACAACCTGCGGCAAGGTGATAAAGACAGAGGTTATCCCTGCAACTGGCGAGGTAAGTGACAAAAAAGAAACTGTTATCTTCACAGGCTCGGCAAAGACATCAGGCTGGGGTCAGGCTATCACACTTTCCACAACTAAGGAGGGCGGCAGCTTTGACAGCTCAGTTATCGAAAAGGACGGATATTTTGAAGTTCAGTTCAAGGGCGGCACAGACAAGGCGGAGGTCATTCTCCAGAGTTGGTCAGGCGGTGCAGACTGGGCGAGAGTTTCACCAACTGAGGTAACAGAAAAGGACGGCATTGCATACGCAAAGTACAGCTACGACGATGTTGCTGCGGCGTTCGGAACAACAGATTTCTCTAAAGTAGACCGCTTCCATGTTGGTGCGGCTAACGGAGATATCGAAGTTCTTAGTGTTAAGTATATTGTCGGAAAGTCAACAGAGCCGGTTGATCCGGTAGATCCTGTTGACCCTGATAAGCCGGAGCAGGATCCATATGTATCTATTTTCTGGGGTGCAAAATCATGTGGCTCATGGGGTCAGGCAGTTTCAGTTATGACTTCAAAAAATTATGGCAGTTTTGATGTTTCGTATCTTTCTGCAAATGGCTATTTCTATGTTGAGTATTCAGGTGCAGAGAACGAGCTTGAGCTTATTCTCCAGAGCTGGTCAGGAGGAGCAAACTGGGCAAGAGTTCAGCCTAGCGAAACAGGCAGAGCGAATGATCATTACTATGCTAAGTTCACATATGCAGACTGTGTAAAGGAGTTTGGTGCAGGTTTTGATAAGCTGGATCAGCTTCATGCTGCGGCAAAAAACGGTGATATCACAGTTTATTCTATTTGCTACTGTACACCTGCTAAGTAATTTAAGAAAAAAGCGTTACATTTATTAAGATGCAAAAAGAGCGAATGACGTTACGATCATTCGCTCTTTATATTTTGTTTACTTGTTTTTCTTTTTGCGCTTTTTATCCTCTAAAGGGGTCATGCTCTTTGCACAGATCGCCATTGTTGAAGCGTTGTGCAAAAGCGCTGAGGCTGACGGCTGTAAAAGCCCGAAAGCTCCTGACAGCAGAAGCACTGAATTGAACAGAAGTATAAATCTGTAGTTACTGTTTATTCGGTGCATCAGCTTTTCGCTAAGCTGTCTTATAGCCGCAAGCTGTGTAAGGTCTGCACCACGAACTGTGATATCGGCAGTTTCCTTTGCGATATCGGAAGCATCGCTCATTGCAACAGAAACGTTCGCCGCCGCAAGGGCTGGAGCGTCGTTTATTCCGTCGCCTACCATTATTACTCTGTGTCCATGCTCTTTGAGCTGTTGAACATATCTGTGCTTGTCCTCAGGAAGAACCTGCGCCCTGAAATCTGATATGCCAAGCTTCTGTGCAGTTATCTCGGCAGCCTTTGCGCTGTCGCCTGTGAGCATCACGATATTTGTGATGCCTGCTTCTTTGAGCTGTTTAACAGCTTCCTCAGCTTCAGGTCTTGGCGGGTCGCTTATGCAGAGCGCACCTGTGAGCTTGTCGCCTACAGCAAGATAAACTACCGAGCATGCTCCCGACTTTTCGTCGATCTCAGCCTGCTGTTCGTCTGTTATCTCTATGCCCTCGTCCTCGCAGACAAAATGCCTGCTTCCTATGATAGCACGTTTGCCGTGAAGCGTTGTTGAAATTCCGTGGGCAACTATATACTGCACCTCAGCGTGTTCCTCGGCATGGTCGATATCTCTATCGGCCGCACCCTTTACTATAGCTCTCGCTACGCTGTGAGGGAAGTGCTCTTCAAGGCAAGCCGCAATTTTCAGCGTTTCCGCCTCGGAGTAATCCCCGAGGGCTATTACCTTTTCAAGCACAGGCTCAGCGTTTGTAAGAGTGCCGGTCTTGTCAAAAACGATAGAATCGGCAAGTGCGTATTCTTCAAGATATTTTCCGCCCTTTACCGTAACGTCATCATCAGCGGCTTCTTTAATAGCGGATATAACGGCTATAGGTGTTGAAAGCTTGATAGCGCAGGAATAGTCCACCATAAGAACGGAAACTGCTTTTGTGACATTTCTAGTAAACAGCAGTGTAAGACCAAAGGCAAGGAAGCTGTACGGCACGATAGAGTCCGCAAGACGCTCCGCTTTGCTCTGCACCCCTGCTTTAAGGTTTTCTGAATTGTCGATAAGCTCGATTATCTTGCTTATCTTTGTGTCGGAAGAAAGCTTGCGAACTTTTATCACAACTGAGCCTTCCTCGACAACTGTTCCCGCAAATACGCTTGCTCCTGCGCTCTTCATGACCGCAAGAGGCTCGCCTGTCATGGAAGCTTCATTTATGTAAGCTTCGCCCTCGGTTATCTGACCGTCAACAGGAATAACGCTTCCTGTGCGAACTCTAATGCAATCGTCCACCTGAAGCTGTGACATTGGTATAAGAGTATCAGCGTCCTTGCCTGCCAGCCATACCTGATCTGCCTTTATCGCCAAGCTGTCAGTAAGAGCGGCTCTTGTTCTCGCTCTTGTGTAATCCTCCAGCAAGCCTGATACAGAAAGCAGGAACATGACAGTGCCAGCCGTATTGTAATTTTTCTGGATAAGACAAGCGCTTATTGACGCTCCGTCAAGCACCTCAACTGTAAGCTTGCCGTCAAACAGTGCGCTTACGCCCTTTGCTATGTATTTAAGTCCGCTGTACACGATAAGTGCTGCGCCTATAGGTGCAGGCAGAATAGCTTTTCTTATATATCTTTGCATCACAAGCTTTGCAAGGTCAGATTTGAATGTTCTGTCTATCTCCTCGGTGTCATACTGATTGTCGCTGACAGGTGCCAGGTAGCTTCCTCTGAGCTTTCTTACAAGTTCGACAGCTTCGGCTCTGTGATCCTCTTTATAGCGTATAAGTATTCCACCGTTCTCATAGTGAGCCTCGCAGGCGATCGCCCACGGGTTTGACATAACAAGCTTATGTATCGACCGTTCAAGTTCTTTTGTGAAAGCGTTGCTACCACAGCGAAAACGTATGCGGCAGGGCTTGTCATAAACGATCTGAGCTTTCATTATTCAGTTACTTCTTCCTCGTCATCTATCCCTGCCTCGACCTTAGCGTCATAGCAGATGTCAGATGCTTCGTCTTTCATGCTTCTCAGTGCTGACTGAGCGTCACTCTTGAGCTTCATTCCCTTTGCAAGACCTGTAACGGCAAGCTCTCTTGTTTTCTTAGCCTTTACGACTTTCTTGCCAAGAATGACTGCGGCTGCTCCGCCTACTGCACACCAGAATTTCTCGTCTTTAAAACATTTTAACATAATATTACCTCCTGTTTTGTTTTTAGATATTAGTAAGAACTAATTATTTCGGCATATACAGAAACTCTGCCAAAATACGAGCATATAACAAGTCCTCTGACAGGATCTTTACCGTGATTTCAGTATAACTCTATATTGTTTATTAGTCAAGTCAAACCGACAAATTTAAAAATTATTTAAAACTATGTATAATCTTTTGCCGTAAGTTAAATTATCATCGTTTTTCTAACTTTTCATTTTTGGGTGAAGCTTTAGGACAATGTTAAAATGTTTATGATATCTTATCAGTAAACCGCAAGAATGAACATTACAACGAATAGATAATAATTGACAAAAACCATAAATTCGGGCTTTTATTTATATGTAAGTTATGCACACAACCAAAAATATTATAACTTTTTGTTAAATCGGTTGAAGCCATAACAGAGTTATGTTAAAATATTATCATAACAATACGGGGAGGTCTGCGTTGTGGGTTATATTATCCATTATGATATATGTGCCCTTGTGATATATGCTATCACAGGAGTTGTATTCTATTTCAAAAAGCGTATTCCGTGCAATAAGAATAAGGTCTTTGGCATTCTCGTGGGCGACTCGGCTTTGTCAACTGTGTTGGATATTTTAAGTGTGTTTTCTACCGGCGAATGGGGCATAGGGCTTAAAATCTTCTTCCATACGGCTTATTATTTTACACATAATCTTATTCCGTTTCTATTTGTGATCTATATACTTTTCCTGACGGACGGCTATAAAGAGATGTCGGCTCTTTTCAAAAGCTTTTTATATACACCGATGATCGTTGACCTTTTGCTTGTGATTACGACGCCTGTAACACATTTTATAATCTATGTGGATAGTCAAGGTGGTTATCATCGTGGCACTCTTCAGCCATTTACATACATTGTGGCGATTTATTATCTTATATTTGGCATCGTTTACGCAATGGGTAACAGAAGTATGCTATCAAGACAGGTGGTCACTTCTATAACAGCCTTTATCTCAATGACGGTAGTGGCGGTAATTGTTCAGATGATCAATAAACACCTTCTTGTGGAGTGCTTTGCGGCATCTGTATGTATGCTTCTAATAATGTTCACTTTGCAAAGTCAGGACGATATGATAGACCAAGGAACGAAAATGCTCAACTGGAGCAGCTTTGTCAATAGGTGTTCCATAAAATATGCCTCAGCTTCTGATTTTACATTATTGCTCATAAGGATACCGGATTTCAAAATGTTTATGAAAACCTTTGGCGGACGTTTTTCCAACTCTCTGTTAAGAAGCTTTTCCGACTATCTTTATAACTTTGTTAATCTGGGCGATGGATTTTATTTGGAGGACGAATGCTTTGCTCTTATGTTTCCGAAGAATTCTGAAAAGGTGGGGGAAACGTATCGTGCGATAAGGAAAAAGCTGTCTGAAAACTGGAATATAGGTACTGTGGATACTTTGATAACAGCCTGCTTTATGCGTATTGACTGCCCTGAGGACGTTGACAATGCAGATATGCTGGTGGACTTTATCGAGCAGTTCAAGCATCGTGAACCTGAAACGGAAAGACTTCTTCATGCAACTGACATAAACTTTTATGACAGCAAACGTCGAAGCGAGGTAGAGAATGCTATAGACAAGGCTCTGGATAATCGTGGCTTTGAGGTATACTATCAGCCGATATATTCAAGTTCAAGAAACAAGATAGTTTCCTGTGAAGCCCTTGTTAGGCTTAAGGATGAAAAGCTTGGATTTATCCCTCCACAGGAATTTATTCCTATAGCTGAGGAAAACGGCAAGATACTCAAAATAGGCAAATATGTTTTCGAGGAAGCCTGCCGCTTTATAAAGAAAGGCGTGGGAACTTCACTTGGTATCGAATATGTGCAGGTAAACCTGTCGGTAGTCCAGTGTATGCAATCTGACCTTGTAGAGCAGCTTCTCAGCATTATGGACAGATACAAGGTAGACCCATCGTCTATTTGTCTTGAAGTAACGGAAACTGCGGCGGTGTATACTCCGCACATTATGGAGAAAAACATCAAGACCCTTTCCGACTATGGTGTGAAGTTTGCACTTGACGATTATGGTACGGGATATTCAAATATGACATATCTTCTCAGCCTGCCTTTCAGGTTTATCAAGCTTGAAAAGGAAATAGTCTGGGAATGTTTCAAGAGCGAAAAGGCGCATATCGCCATTGAAAGTACAGTGGCGATGATAAAGAAGCTCAATATGCAGATAGTCGCCGAGGGTATCGAGGACAAGCACCAACTCGACACGCTTCTTGGCATGGGCTGTGATTTCATTCAGGGATACTACTTCTCAAAGCCTGTTCCTGAAAAAGATTTTATTGAGGTGCTTAAAAAGAATAATACTCAGGCTGTGACGGTTTAAGCAGTCTGATGAAAAAAGCCCTGACTTCGGTCGGGGCGCATAAAGCAGTTTATGTGATTTGAAGATAAGGTTGCGTAACATCGCAGTTACGCAGCCTTTCTCTTTTTGTCGTACTTCATACTGTCAGCGACCGCAGTCGATACTGCGACATCGAAGCGATAATAAATGTCGATCTGCTGTGTGCGGTGACCGCTGCTCTTATCAGGAGCATGAATAACGATTTTTTCGATAAGCTCATGCATAATCTCGGGAGTAAGTTCCGTGATATGCTCATACTTCTGCACTACCTTTATAAAGGAGTTCACATCAGCACATTTCTGCTCTGCTGTTTCAATAAAAGCAGTAAGTTCTGATGCTTACGCTTTCAATTTCTTCTGCTCGTCCTCATATCCTGCGGACAATACAGCAAAACGCTCGTCAGAAATCTTTCCTGAAATATTATCCTCATAGAGTCTTGCGAAAAGCCTGTCAAGTTCAGCAATACGCTTTTCAGCCTGATTGAGAGCTTTCTTTGCCTTAAAAACATCAGAGGAATGCTTTGACGCAGAGTTGTCCATGGCTGTCTGCACAAACTCAGCTTCATTGTCTTTGACATTATCAAGGAGCTTGTTCAGTGCATTCAGAACCAACTCTTTCAGCACAACAGTCCTGATATAATGTGCTGAACATCTATCCTTATCAGCTGAATGAGTAGAGCATTTCAGATGTTCCTGATCTTCGGTCATGGTTGTCGCTCGGCACAGATACAGCTTCTTTCCGCAGTCGGCACAGTAATAGATACCTAAAAACGGATTTACAGTTTCCTGCTTCTGATTTCTGCGCTTATTCTTACGCATCTCCTGAACAAGCTCAAACTCCTGCTGTGTGACGATAGGCTCATGGGTATTCTCAAAGATGAGCCAGTCTTCTTTTGGATTTTCAATCTTACGCTTGTTCTTGTAGTACTTGCGGCGTGTACGGAAATTCACCGTATGACCGATGTATTCAGAGTGCTCTAAAATGTCAATGACAGTTTCAGTACACCAGCGGTCAAGCCTTGAATTCTTGTTAGCCGGGTTTCTTCCCTGCGATATAGCGTAAGCCGTTGGATTGGGAATACCTTTCTCCGTTAACTTACGGTCAATCTGAATCGGACCGTAGCCGCTGATGCAGGGCTTGTATATTTTGCGGACAACCGCTGCAGGCTCATCATCAATGATCCACTTGTGCTTATCTTCCTCAGATGCCTTGTGCCCGTAAATAGGCAGAGAAAGCGGTTTGCCCGACTGACCCTTTGCCTTGAATACAGCATGGATCTTCTTCGACGTATCCCTGGCATACCAGTCATTAAAAATGTTCTTGAAAGCCATCGGCTCATTCTCGCTCTTGAGAGTATCCACGTTATCATTGATAGCGATATAGCGGACATCATAGTCAGGGAATATGATCTCAATGTACTCACCGGTTTTCAAGTAGTCTCTGCCGAGTCTGCTCAAATCTTTGGTAATGATCGTTCCCGCTTTGCCTGCTTCAACATCTGCCATCATCGCCTTGAAGCCGTCTCGCTCAAACGTTGTTCCCGAAACTCCGTCATCAACGTAGTAAACGGGATTGCTGAAACCGTTATCCTCCGCATACTTTTTGAGGATAGCTTTTTGATTGGTGATGCTGTTGCTCTCACCCTGTAACATATCGTCCTGCGAAAGACGACAATACAACGCTGTTATCTTGTCTGTCATATTAATCTTCCTTCCCGACAGATAAAGCGAGCTATGTTATCATTATAGCGCAATATACCGTCAATGGCAATGCGCCGAAATGCTAATATTACACAGCCTGCTTCTCAGGTTCTTGTCCGGATTCACCGAGCATTTCTTCGCACTCACGGTCTATCAGCCTTTGCAAAATATCCGCAAGTCGTTCCTTTGAAGCAGGGTTGAATACTAACTTCACGATGTAAGTTGTTCGCCCAATCTTGTACTCTGACACGTTGTTATCTTTTTTCATAGCGATCTTTCCTTTGCATTTATATCTCTAAGCATTGGTGAGGGCATCGCTTTATCTCTCTTACCCTCTATGCAGCCACAAGGTCGGTACTTCTTCCTTTCGACCGACCGAGTATTTTGCGACTATAAATATTATAGCGCGCAATGAGGGCGATTGTCCAGCCGCATTGCGCACGAACTTTGGAATGATTTTCGGTTTTCCCCGGTGCAATTTATACTGAAAATGCAAAGAAGCAGCCTAAAAAGACTGCTTCAGATATGGTTTTATTTCTTTTTCTTATCACAGTATATGATAAATGTTCTTTTAGTTATCATCAATAAAAGCATAATTGTGATAAATGAAATGCTGTAAATAATAGCAGATACTAAATTGCGAACGCATTCTGAGTCTTCATTAATATTTAGTAAGATTATAGATGCTATTGCATTAATCAATGATAGAATATTTGAAGTTAGCACTGAAACAAAAGTCTCCTCAGTTACTTGCTTTTCAAGCTCATTTTTACTATCAATCTTTCCTACAAGAACAGCTGCAAACCCGAATAGCACTGTAAAAACAAAGGCATACACGGTAGTCAAAACACTGGCGACACTATTGGATATATCATATCCCAATATAAAAACAAGTAGTATAGCTAATACTATTGGGGCAACTATAAAGCAGACTAAATCCCATACTGATATCTTTTCATTTTTAGCATTTTTAAAAACCGAAAGCTGTTTTATGAGGATTTTTATTATATTGACTTTGGGATTTAAGAATAGCATACATATTAAAATAACAATAACAGATATACTTGCTATTTTTTCAAGCATATTAAATCACCTCTGAATCTGTAATCATATTATAATATTCATCAACTGATATGTATAATTCACGAACAAAATCTTTCGATTTACTATATGCATTATATAGTTTTTCTGAAATATCATAAGTGCCCATCATAGATTCAAATTCATTCCATTTAATTTTCCTTCGCCTATTTCCTATTTTAACATTAACTTCAGCGTCATTGTATTCTTTTGAATCATTAATTTCTGCCTTTATTAATGCAAAAGCTTCATTTGAAGGAATTCTGCGTAATTGAAAATCTCTAAAAATCCGCATGATACTATTATTTTCATTAACACTTAAATTCAATCCTAATTCACGCACCAGATAGCTTTTCTTATGTTTACCTATATTATCAGCAACATCTGATGAGATTACATCTTTTTTATACTGAAGAGTAATCTTTGTTGGAGTGGCATCGATAACTGAATTGCTCATAGGCATAATTAATTCCATCTCAAGTTTAATACCTCGAGATTTGATTGCTTTATTTGCGGTTTCAAGGAAAACGCTCTTACATCCCGATCCATTCTGTCTATGGAAGATAGCAATAATTGAATCAGATTTTTGATAAAAAAACACATGATGGTTATATAAAGCCGCCGTATCCGATCCATAATTATATCTTTTCTTTGTATGTATTTTAACAACTGTAACAGGCTGTCCTTGTTTTCCAGCACTCATAATTATATGCCATTTACAAATATCGTTTTGCTCTGAATAATCTATATTATCTTGAGATAAAGAAATTGCTCTATGAGAACTTTCGCCCACAGCAATATCCTTAGTATACTCTGTGTAGTCATTCAAAAATTCCAAGAAGGAATAATCTGGTTTTTATCATCTTTTATGGCATTTCTCTGTTCGCCTATTAATGGATTATTACGCTGCAAAAATCTAAATGAGCATTTATACGCCGTGAGTGTATCTATCATTTCCGTTATACCTCCAAATAAAACCATATACCTATGTACATATTATAGCATTTTGTCTTATTATTTGCAATATCTAAACTACACATTATTTATTAAATGTCATCCAAGCGCTAATTTCTATACGGCTATCAATTTCGATTGAAGTCAAATCCAGCAAGCACGGCATCCCTGCATTACAAATTTCAAATTTGAATGCTGGATACATAGCTTGACAGGGGTTCTACCCCTATGCCCCGAACGATAATAGATGAAGATCTGATACAAAATTATTGACCACAAGTGAGCAAAAACACCGAGCCTGATGACTCGGATACAGAGAAGTACCAAGGGGGCATAATCAATCCCAGCAAGCTCGGTATCTCCGCATTACAAATTTTCAGATTTGAATGCTCCGATACATAGCTTGACAGGAGCTCTGCTCCTATGACCCCGACCGAGATTTTTACAAGAACTGATGCTATCCCTTGAACCACAAGTGAGCAAAAATACCGAGCCTGATGGCTCGGAAACAGAGATGCCCCCAAGGGACAAAATTCAACCTCAGCAAGCACGGTATATCGTTCCCACAAGTTTCGTGAGAAACGACATACAATGCTTGCTGAGGGATGCCCCCAATCCCCCGAATCTAAGCAGAAAAAATGCATCGAATAATCCACTCTACGGAGCGTGGATTGACGTGACTTCCGCACGGGTTTATAATAAAAACATCAGCAGAAACATCGAGGAGTGGGAGGAGAAAGAATCTTTATAAACAAAGCTAAAAAGAACAATATCCAAATAATATCTTTTCAATATTAGGATGGTTTAATTCAGCTTTTTCAGAACTACTTTGCCAAATAAATCTCTTGCGTTTTTGGTATAGCATATGAAATCTTTACCGGTTGCATTGACTGGTGCTCCGTCTTTTCCACTTACGCTGATACTTGAAAGATTATCGAGATGTATTGTTTTTCCTCGTTTTATACTTTTTAATCGTTCATCAAGAATAATCGCTCTTAATTCACATTGATGTGAATAATTTGCTTTATCCTTGAAAAATATCTCAATATGTTTATCAATAGCATCATTAAAGTTAAAACCGTATTTTTCATATAGCTTATCTTTAAATATGTCGAATTCGGTATCCATATCAATATAAGTAACTTTTTGATAGAATAATCCTTTATTTTTAAATTCGTTCAATACTTTTCGAGGCTGTATCGTTACAGCATCTATTTTGTCTGAGTCGATAGAAAACTCCGACAAATATTTATCAGATATTCCAAGCGGGAATTTATCAACAGTTATTTCTTCTGCATCTCCACAATTGTTTATGATTTCCTCGATTCGAGCCTTTTCTTTTTCAGGGAAAAACTCTATTGATGTATTATTATCCAAACTATAAAAACAAATTGCTGGAATATATAAGGAAGATATTCTTCTTAATAATACATAATCTCCTTCTTGTTCGATTTTTAAATCTTTTTTAAAAAGTGTCTTATAATACTTCACTGGCTTTCTACTGTTCTTCCTTTTATATTTGGCAAATACACCTTCATATTTATCTCCTTGTCCTTTTCCAAATCCTTTTTTAGCAATATCTACCCAGTTTCCACAACACGAAAAATAGAAATTTCCTTTAGCAAAATTATCAATATACTCAATTGGCATGATTTTAAATAAAAAATATACATCAACGGTGTTGCTCATATAAAAACCTCCGATAATTCTTTCTAATCAATACATAAATGTCTGCTGATTTAGCATTTACTAGAATTCTTTTCAAATATCATAGCACACATACTCGAAAAAGTCAATTAGCATCACAGCGCAATGCACTGGGGAAAAACATACTTTTGCTGCGCCTTTCACAAGAATTATTACAATCATTCTAATATGCTGGACTCCGGTAGTTTTATCGGATATAATGGATTCACGATAAAAATTATGGAGGTACACAGCTATGTTGAAAACACCAGAATTGGCAATGCCGAGAACAAACAAGGTCACTACCGTATGCAATGGCAAGCGTGAAGTCTGGACGGACTATGAACAGGCTAAGGCATATTTCCTTGAAATAATGATGTCCACGGACGGCGAGGAGCACGACCGAGCAGAGTGCGTATACATTCAGCTTATACACGGGCTTAACGAGTGTTCGGACGAAGATTGAAAGGAGCAGACTATGTTGAATAAGATCATGATGTCATGCAGGCTTCTAAGCGAGCCTGCTGTTACTACCAAAGATGACCCTAAATACTGTAAATTCAGTATCGCCGTTGAGCAGCCTAAGCAGAAAGGCGTTGAGGATGTCGAGAGCGATACTTTCACCTGCCTCGCTTTTGATGATAATGCAAGTGCTGTGAGTTTTCTCTATTCCAAAGGCGGTACGATTACCTTTGTTGGTTCACTCAGGAACACTCCCGATAACACCGCTGTTCTCATCGTGGAGGAACTGCACTTTCAGAATAAGTTTGCTGTTAAGGTGGACGTTAATTCGGAGCAAATTTTCTGATAGTGCAGGTGGTATGCTCTCAGGCGAACGAAAATGGCTCACTGCGGCTGTCAGATACAGCATCCGTTCTGATATCTATAAATACGAAACGAGGCTTTCAGAGTGATTCTGAGAGCCTCGTTCTATACGACAAGAAAAATGCACAATGCATATACATAAACTTAGTATAAATATCACGAAATAACACTAAACCTCTTGTAATTTTCAAACCGATATAGTATAATCATAATGGATTGTTATATATTTCATCTACTACAAGAGGTGATAAAATGGGAAATAGCGCTGTTAATGAAAAATGGATAAGCCTTGAAGAGGCAGCTGAACACTTAGGAATCAAGCCTGTTACTATCCGAAGTTGGATTCGCAATAATAAAGATATCCCTGCCCACAAAATCGGTAAGCAGTGGAAATTCAAACGCTCGGAGCTTGATGCATGGGTAAAAAGCGGCAAAAGTGCTATTGAGTAGGAAATATAGCAACTTAATTGTAAGGAGATTCGTATTATGGCGGTTAAGAAAACGGAATTATATAGTTCACTATGGGCAAGTTGTGATGCACTGCGCGGAGGAATGGATGCATCACAGTATAAGGATTACATACTAACCCTTTTGTTTATGAAGTATGTAACGGATAAGTATAAGGGACATAAATACGGAGATTTGACCGTTTTCGATAAAGAACATGATCCCAATCCTGATCCCGAAAAAAGAATAGGCTGTTCTTTTGATGACTTTATTGCACTCAAGAACAAGAAGAATATTGGCGAAGGTATAGATAAAATCATCGCTCGCCTTGCTGAAGTAAATGACAGTCTAAAAGGTGTAATTGACATCGCACATTTCAATGATGAAGCAAAAATCGGTAAAGGACAGGAAATGGTCGATAAGCTCACAAAGCTTATAGCCATTTTTCAGCGTCCTGAATTGGATTTCTCAAATAATAAAGCTGACGGTGACGATATCATTGGCGATGCTTATGAATACCTTATGAGAAACTTTGCCACCGAAAGCGGTAAAAGTAAGGGGCAGTTCTATACCCCGGCAGAAGTATCACGCATTCTTGCAAAGGTTATAGGCATAGATAAATGTACGGATCATGATGCCACAGTATGTGATCCTGCTTGTGGTAGTGGTTCATTACTTATCAGAGCACTTGCAGAGGTTCCTTTTGAGATATCAGGTTATGGACAGGAAAAAGAGAGTTCGACGGCAGGTCTTGCTAAAATGAATGCCGTTCTTCATAATAAAGCTACTATCAAGATCATGGCAGGTAATACTTTTTCTGATCCTCAGTTTATCAAAAATGAAGATTCTTCCGAACTGGAACGCTTCGACTATATTGTTGCGAATCCCCCTTTTTCTCTTAAAAACTGGTCAGATGGTTTGAAGGAGTATGGAAGGTTCTCCGGTTATGGAGATAGACCACCTGAGAAAAACGGCGACTATGCCTGGTTGATGCACATATTAAAAACGCTGAAATCTACGGGTAAAGCTGCTGTCATTCTCCCTCATGGTGTTCTGTTCCGTGGAAATGCTGAAGGTACTATTCGTCAGGCTATCGTTGATAAGGGCTGGATCAAAGGCATTATCAGTCTGCCGCCTAACCTGTTTTACGGTACGGGAATACCTGCTTGTATTATTATAATCGATAAAGAGGGTGCTGAAAACCGTTCCGGAATCTTTATGATAGATGCAGGAAAGGGATTTGTTAAGGACGGAAACAAGAACAGACTGCGTGAACAGGATATCTATCGCATAGTCACTACATTCAATGAGCAGATTACAGATGATCCTAAATATGCTCGCTTTGTTCCCAATAAGGAGATCAAAGAGAAGAATGGCTATAACCTGAATATTTCCCGTTATATAGATTCTTCCGAGCCTGAGGATATTCAGGATATTTATGCTCATATTCACGGCGGTATCCCTGCTGTGGATATAGATGCACTGAGTAAATACTGGGATGCATTCCCGACGCTGAAAGATGAGTTGCTCAGTTCGCTTAGTGATGGCTATTATAAGCTGAATGTGGAAGAAAACGACATTCGCAGAATGATATATGCTAATGGTGAATTCTCGGCATATGGGGATCTTATCGACAAGGCATTCACAGACTGGAAATCTTTTGCAGATACAAAGTTGAAAAAACTTGATAGCTCCGTTTCTGCCAAAATTCTCATATCCGAGTTGGCAGAGAATATAATGAAAGCATTTGAAGATATCTTGCTTATCAACAAGTATGATATTTACCAGATACTTCTTGCATACTGGAACGAAGTGCTTAATGACGATGTTTCTTTGATAATCTCGGATGATAAGGGCTATGAAATTGCAAGAGAGACCGAGAACATCATGAAGGAGACAAAGAAAACCGATGCTGACGGCAACCCTGAGCTAAAGGTTGCAGGCTGGGAAGGTAAGCTTATTCCGAAGAAAATAGTTATCTCAGAGCTATTCCCCGAGGAGAAAAAGGCGATAGATGACCTTATGGATATTGTCGCAGAGACCGATTCAAGACTCATGGCAATGATCGAGAAATCGGCAGAAGACTCGGCATTATCGGAACTTGCAGAGGGTGGAAAAGTCAAGAGCAAGGACATTCAGGAGAAAATCGACAAGATCATGGAAAATGTCCATACTCCGCTTATTGACAGCCTTGTAACGCTTTTGAATCTTCTTCCGTCAATGAAAAAGAAGGAATATACACAGTATATCGACAAGCACGCTGAACTGGAAGTTGCGTATACCGATAAAGGAACAGTAACCAAAACATCCATAAATAATGCTTTAAGTGCAGCCCGTGCAGAAGCGCCTGCACCTGCTGCATACGCCGATGACTATGAAGAGTTAAAGAAAGCGTTTGAGCTTGCACAAAGGTCTGAGGAGTCTACAAAGCTTATAAAAGAAATGGATAAGGCACTTGATGAAAAGGCTCGTGAGAGATATGCGTCACTTACCGATGATGAGATCAAGGAACTGCTTGTAGACAAGAAGTGGTATTATGCCATAGGCAAGGGAATAATTGATCTGTACACAGCAATTTCTCATAAGCTTGCCGAGCGTATCACTGAGCTTTCAAAAAGATATAAGCTTACACTTACAGACCTTGACGGTCAGATAAACGAAGCAGAATCATCACTGTCAGATATGCTTGGTGAATTAACAGGCAATGATTATGATATGAAAGCTTTTGCAGAGTTAATAGAATTGCTCGGAGGTTCAAACGATGTCGAATAATAACAAAACTCCGGCGATAAGATTCAAAGGATTTACTGACACTTGGGAACAGCGTGGGTTTAGTTCAGTATTTGAAATACTTCAAAATAACACACTTTCAAGAGCCGATTTGTGTGATGAAAGCGGACTTGCACAGAACATTCACTATGGCGATGTGCTTATAAAATATGGCGAGGTTCTTGATGTTGGAAATGAGCCGTTAGCATATATAAATTCTGATAAAATTGTAACAGCTATGAAGAACTCCTATCTTCAAAATGGTGATGTTATTATTGCTGACACAGCAGAAGATGCGACAGTAGGAAAATGCAGTGAAATAGCCAATTTAGGCGATAAAACAGTTCTTTCGGGTTTGCATACAATTCCAGTAAGACCAAAGGAAGAATATGCTTCTGGATACCTTGGATATTACTTAAATTCAAATTCCTATCACGATACATTGATACCTTTAATGCAGGGAACAAAAGTAACCTCAATTTCAAAATCTGCATTACAAGGAACGAGTATTTCGTATCCAAAATCGCTTGATGAACAAGCAGAAATTTCAGCATATTTTCAGAACCTCGACAACCTCATCACCCTTCATCAGCGTAAGTGTGACAAGTTGATTCAATTCAAAGCGGCTATGCTGAAAAAAATGTTTCCCCAAAATGGTGCTGATAAGCCTGAACTAAGATTCAAAGGATTTACTGACGCTTGGGAACAACGTAAGTTGGGTGAGCTGATGGAAATAACATCTGTAAAACGAATTCATCAGTCCGATTGGACAGATTCAGGTGTAAGATTTTTAAGAGCAAGAGATATTGTAGCAGTATCAAAAAACGAAGAAGTTTCTGAACCGTTATTTATATCACAAGAGAAATATGATGAGTACAGTGCTTTATCGGGCAAAGTGAAAATTGGTGATTTGCTTGTAACGGGTGTTGGAACAATAGGCGTTCCAATGTTGATAAACAACGAAGAACCGCTATACTTCAAGGATGGAAATATTATTTGGTTCAAAAATGAAGATAGAATAGATGGCGAATTTTTCTATCATTCTTTTAACGGTAGTTTCATTCAGAACTTTATAAAAGAATCTGCTGGAATAGGAACAGTCGGAACTTATACTATCGAAAGCGGGAAAAAGACACCTATTTTATTACCTACTCAAAAAGATGAACAGCAAAAAATCGGAACCTTTTTCTCTCAACTTGACACCCTTATCACCCTTCACCAGCGTAAGTGTGATAAATATAAAAGCATAAAAGCAGGATTGATCAGAAAGTTTTTTCCATGAAATAACAAACACATTAAGGAGGAATGTACGTATGAGTATCGGTGATACCGAGAGAACCACGCAAAATCGTGTAATTGATTTCTTTAAGAACAGAAATATCCTCGATTATAAATATATTGGCAACCTGAAAGACACAGCAAATAAAAATATCCGTGAAGACCGACTTCGTGCGTACCTGCGCCTTAGCGGTTACAGTGAAAGGCTGATAGACGGTGCTGTTGCCGAACTTGTGAAAGCTGCTGATGATATGACACATGGGCTTTATGATGCTAACCATAAGGTCTATACGCTGCTGAAATACGGTGCCAAGGTCAAGGAAACTCCCGAAAGCTCCCCTAAGACGGTTTACTTCATTGATGTTGATAACCCTACAAATAATGATTTTGCAATAGCCGAGGAAGTAACGGTTATTGACCGTCAGGAGAAAAGACCAGATCTTGTTATTTATGTCAACGGCATCGCCATGGCAGTTATAGAGCTGAAAAAGAGCAGCGTGTCCGTTTCAAACGGTATCAGGCAGAACCTTACCAATCAGAAGGACGGCTTTATTGCATCGTTCTTTACCACAGTGCAGTTTTGTATGGCAGGCAATGAAATAGAAGGTCTGCGTTACGGCACTATTCTGACAGGCGAAAAATACTATATGGAATGGAAGCCTGACGGATTCCATGAAAACGAAGACGAGCGTGATCCTGAAGATGCACGTATTATGGAATACTGCGATCATATTGATAACCTCCTGCTTCAGCAGCTGTATCAGATGTTCGATAAGAAACGCTTTATAGACCTCATTGAGAATTTTGTAGTTTTCGATAAGGGCATTAAGAAGGTATGCCGCTATAATCAGTTTTTCGGCATAAAACGTACTCAGAACAGATTAGCAAAACAGCGTGGCGGTATTCTATGGCATACTCAAGGCAGCGGTAAAACGTTGACAATGGTATGGCTGTCAAAATGGATCCTTGCCAATTGTAAAGAAGAAAACTCTCGTGTGCTTATCGTCACCGACCGTGATGAACTGGATGAGCAGATTGAAAAGACATACATTGGTGTTGATGAAAAGATCACCAGAACCAAGAGCTGTGATGATCTGCTCCGTAAGTTGAATTCCTATGACAGTTCACTCTTATGTTCATTGGTGCATAAATTTGGTCGTCGTGGCGGAGAAGCTACTGAATCCGATTATGACAAGTATATTGATGAGTTGAAGAAGTCGCTCCCTGCTGACTTTAAGGCGAAAGGAAAAATCTTTGTCTTTGTTGATGAATGTCACAGAACGCAGTCAGGCAAGCTCCACGCAGCAATGCAGGCAATCATGCCTGATGCGATATTCATCGGTTTTACAGGAACACCGCTTCTGAAAAAAGATAAGAAGACAAGCATAGAAGTGTTTGGCACTTATATTCATACCTATAAGTATAACGAAGCTGTGCGTGACGGTGTTGTGCTTGATCTGAGATATGAATACAGAGATATCCCCCAGGAGCTTAGCGCTCATGACAGAGTTGACCAATGGTTTGACGTTAAAACACGTTCTCTTTCAAGCAGAGCTAAAGCAAAGCTGAAAGAGAAATGGGCAAGTATGCAGAAAATCTATAGTTCCCGTTCAAGGCTTGAACGTGTCGCTTGGGATATAATTCAGGATTTTGATTTGAAGCCTCGCCTAATGGACGGAAATGGAAATGCAATTCTCGTTTCAGATTCGATCTATACTGCTTGCAAGTATTATGAGATCTTCCAGCAGAGAGGTTTCAAGAAGTGTGCGATTATCTCCTCTTACACTCCGCAAGCCGGTGATCTGAGAACTGATACTGTAAGTGCCGATGATGAAACTGAAACTTTTGAAAAATACGAGATATATCTCCGTATGTTAGGACTTGATCCTGATAATCTTCCTGAAAAGCTTTCAATACAGAAAAAAGTCGAGGACTTTGAAAAAGATGTTAAAGATAAGTTTATCAACCAGCCTGCAAACATGAAACTGCTCATTGTGGTTGATAAGCTGCTCACAGGATTTGATGCTCCGCCGTGTACATATCTGTATATTGACAAGAGTATGCAGGATCACGGTTTGTTCCAAGCTATTTGCCGTGTTAACAGACTGGATGGTGACACAAAGGAATTTGGATATATCGTTGATTATAAGCAGCTTTTCGGAGACCTAAAGAATGCTATGGACACCTATACATCAGGTGCATTTGAAAACTATGATCCGGAAGATGTCGATGGACTTATCAAAGATAGAAGCGCTGAAGCAATCAAGCATTTCAATGAAGTGTACGATCAGTTGGAAGAACTATGCGAAGGCGTAGAAGCTCCAAAGGGTGATTTACAGTATATGCATTATTTCTGCGGAGAATCCGGCATGAGCGAAGAAACTGATGAGATCTATTCTCGCCTTAGAGAGAGGCTTTATAAGCTTGTAAGCGGTTTAGTTCGTGCATTTGCAGAAGCCAAGCCATACATGGTTGATATTTATACTGCCAAAGAAGTATCTGCATACGATGAAAAAGTAAAATTCTATGTTGAGCTGAAACAGACAATCGGAAATAAAAGTGGAGACTTCTTGGATTTTAAAGCTTATGAGCCGGATATGCGCAAACTGATCGACAACTATATTACAGCTTCAGATAGCGTTAAAATCGGTGAGTTCGATGATCTAACACTACTTGATTTCGTAGCAGAACAGGGAGAAATCATGACCGAAGAAGATGCCCCCTCAGATAAAAAAGAAGGAGCAGCTGAAGCAATTGAAAATAATATTCGTCGTAAAATGGTAGAAAAAGTTGCGGTCAACCCTAAGTATTATGAAAAGATGTCAACAATACTGGATGAGCTGATTCAAAAAAGAAAGCAAGGCGTTATCTCTTATAAGGAACTCCTTGAGGAACAAATAAAACTTGCTAAAAATGTTGAACATCCGGAACAAAATGAAGACTATCCTGAAAGCATAAGAAAAAGTAAGGCTTTGCAAGCTCTATACGATAATACTGACGGTAATGAAATATTAGCAATCAAACTTCATAATGCTGTTCTTAGCAGTAAAATGAGTGGATTCCGTGGTGATCCTATAAAAGAAAATAGAATAAAGAAAGCTTTATTCATTATTCTTAATGATGATTCTGAAGTCGAAAGATTATTTAAAATCATCGAAAAGCAGGAGGAATACTAATATATGACAATTATGATTTCTGGCATACCTATTGATATCCATAAAAAGAATATCAAGAATATGCATCTTCAGGTCAAGCCTCCTGATGGACACGTCGTTATCTCTGCTCCGTCATCTATTGATGATAAGGTAATAGAAATATATGCCCGAACAAATCTTATTTGGATCAAAAAACAGATTGAAAAGTTTCAACATCAGGCAAGAAGCACTAAACGTCAGTATGTAAGCGGAGAAACGCTTTTCATATGGGGAAAACAATATTATCTATCCTTTCAGCCTAATTCACAAAAGAACGGATTTGAAATAAAAGGAGATAAGGTAATACTCTCTATGCGTGAAGAAAGTACAGTAAAGCAAAGAGAAAACTATGTGCGAGAGCAGTACCGTATCTTACTAAAAGCGGAAATTGAAAGATTACTTCCGAAGTGGGAAAGGCTTACCGAGCTATACTGTGATTCTTGGCAAACCAAATATATGTTAACTCGCTGGGGAACTTGTAATACAGAGAAGAAAAAACTATGGTTTAATTTACAGCTTGCACAGAAACCAATCGAGTGTTTAGAGTATGTAATATTGCATGAACTTCTCCATTTAAAGGAACGTACACATAATTCAGTTTTTATTTCATGTATGGATTTGTACATGAAGGATTGGCGGGCTGTACGAAAAGAACTTAATGATTTAAGACTAGATTATTATAATAAGGTTGAATGATGCGATTGTTTGCCTTAGGCAGAGAAAGGAGTAAAAAATGTTAGAGCAGCCCAAAGAACTAATAGAAAAGCACATAAAAACGCATACTGAAAGATCAGCAGAAGACGAAGCTGCTGTCTCTACATTAGAATTCTTTTTTCGTTCAAATGGGCGGATTAACCCATTATTTGCATCTAATGATAAGTGGCCTAATACTGATGGAACGTTTGAATATGTAGCAGATCCTGATGTATCAAGGCGACCTAAGCAAAATTTCTTTGTTCAGATAAAAGGATCTCATTCATACAGAGAGGATAATGGGAAAATCAAATATTCATTGCAAAGTCTTGGTTTTCCTGCAACGATGGCTATGGATGTCACCTTAGACCCCGGAATACTCTTTGTTGTACTTAATCCTGATGAAAGAGGCTCTGAACGTGTTTTCTGGAAGTATATGTCTGTAGACTATATCAACTCTATAAATTTCACTCAAGGAAGTATAACGGTTGATTTCGCCCCCTCAGAGGAAATTTATAATACTGATGAAAGTATTATTGATTTTTGTAAAAAACTTGATCGTATAATTGAACATCATTCATTTGTAAATAAGCTTAGTTCAACTCAGCTTAATCTTGATGAGATCAAAAGAATTGTAATGGCTTGTAATAGGTCGATAGTCAGAAGTATTGATACAATAGAAAGCCTTGGCGCAACTAGAGATGAAGTCTCACAAGATATTCTACCGAAATTATATGATCTTTGTAGAGCGGCTCTTTTACTAAACTCTTATAATCTTGGATGCTCAAAGCCAAATCTTCAATTAGCATATGAACAAGCTCAACTCGATTTGAGAACTAAATATCTTGCTAATTTTTTAAGAGGATTGAAGTATATTGATTGCCGTATTCCGGAAGATGGTCAATCTGAAAGATTGATGCTAAAATACTATAACTTCATGTGGCAGATTAGAGAATTTTTCGATAATATTTACAAGATTTTAATCTTGCAAAACCTTGAAAAGTTCCCACTAAATACGGATCAACTTGACAACGAGTACTATAATATAGTTGCAAAAGCTATTGAATCTACGGATTTATCACCTCGTTCTATGGAAAGCACACGTTTTTATGTTCAAAAGAAAATGCCATTTTATGTTGGCACCAAACGTTATTATGAAATCACCTTGCAATTAGCCAATAAATATGCTACTAAATTTAATAGAATAACTGTTTATTCAAAGCAGAATATTTCAACTGGTTATTCAATTAATATTGGCTATACCGACACAACGATTGATTTATGGGGTATTGCTTCAAATATAAAAATCATCACAAACTGGAGGGTATCCATTGCACCTACTTGTTTAAACAAACTTGGAAGAATATTAAATATTCCATTAAGTTTGAATGCAAACTATGGCGAGTATGCTGAATTAATGAGTTTTCTCACCAAAACGGGAATGACGTTGCTTGATCTTATTGATTTACAAGAAATGGATTTCCATTCAATTACTGATCAAATATATGGTAATACAAACACTAAACACTTTAGAGAAGTGATTGAGATATTGAGAAGAGATTATTCTTCCGATTCCGTAATATTTGGAAAAAATGTTGTTCGTTATCTTTTGATTAATCTTCGTGAAAAAAGTCTAATTGATGTAATGCCTAATAGATTCACAAAAATGCTAGCTGGTTCCCCTCTTTACCTTGCATCAGGATGTCGTCCATTTGAACGCAATCCGCTTCTAGCAAATTTACCACATAGTAAAACAGCTGAAGTTAGTATAACAAAAATACTTAGTGCATCTGGAACAGAAAAAATCAATATTCTTTTACCATATCTAAGAATAAGAAATGCGATAAATAAATCGGGTGAATTATATTTCAAAGCAAGCGAAATTGCTTCAGACAAATCCATTAACGATTATAATGAGTATTTAGTTGAGTGGGAGCAAGATCAAGGATATAGCATAGTAAATGATAGTGGCTTAGTTACAATATCTGCCTATGAAACCATTACACTTAAGATTCTACAGAGATTGTTAGATTTTACGCAAGCAGGAATTAAAGGTCAAAAAGAACTAAACGCACGATTTATAAAAGATCATTCAGCACTCTTTGACAAGGTTGATGTTTCCAAGCAAAAAGCAATTAAATATGCTTTTGTTAATTCAAGAATACTGTTGATATATGGTGCTGCTGGAACGGGTAAAACAACACTTATTAATTATATATCTAGTCTTATGCCCAAATCAAAAAAGCTTTTTCTTACTAAAACACATGCTGCCATTCAACACCTTCAAAGAAGAATTGATAATCCAGGATCAGATTCTGATTTTATTTGTATTGATAGTTTTACAAGAAGAGTTAATTTGCCAGATTATGATATTATTTTTGTAGATGAGTGCAGTACAATAGATAATCGAACGATGCTTAACTTTATTAGTAAAATTAGTTCGGATTCATTGATTGTCCTTGCAGGAGACATCAATCAAATCGAATCAATTGATTTTGGTAACTGGTTTTATTATGCTAAAGATATCATAACTACACATGGAGCTAACGTTGAATTACTTGATACTTGGCGGACTCGGGAAGAAAACTTACTGAGCCTATGGGAAGAAGTAAGGAACAATGATGTTAGGATCACCGAAAAACTCGTCATAGACGGGCCCTTTTCAAAGGAAATCGGATCAGATATTTTTACTTCTGACGTTAAAGATGAAGTTGTTTTATGCTTGAACTATGATGGGAAATTCGGGTTAAATAATATAAACAGTTATTTCCAAAATGCAAATCCAAATGGAGAAGCTATAATATGGCAAAGCTGGAGGTTTAAAAAGGGAGACAAAATTCTCTTTAATGATAACTCTCGTTTCACATATCTTTATAATAATCTTAAAGGGATCATCGTTGAAATTGAAAAGGCTGATGATCAAATAGCGTTTACTATTGATGTGGAAACAATAATTACTGAACAACAATGTAAATCAGATCAAATAGAGTACATTGACACCATAGACGAAAAAACTCGGATTAAACTCATTGTATATGCTTTCGATGAAGATGAAGTTGATGACGAGGAAAACGCTAAGAAGACTATTATACCTTTCCAGTTAGCATATGCCGTTTCGATTCATAAAGCACAAGGCTTAGAATATGATTCTGTAAAAGTTGTTATTCCGAGCGTTAATACCGAAAAAATAACAAAAGGTGTATTTTACACAGCGATAACTCGCACAAAGAAAAAACTAACCATTTACTGGAGTTCCGAAACGATGGAAGCAATTATTTCTGGTTTTTCATCTGAACATAATGGTTTTAAAAGTCTGGAAATCATAAAGAATAAATTAGTTCAGACCACTAGTTCCAGTTAAATCTAATAACGGAAGTCGTTTCTTCTATGTAAAAAGACAGATACCTCTCTTGTGGAAGTATCTGTCTTTCATTTTCATAGCTCGCTGTTTTGGTCTTAATATAGTAGTTGGGATTATACTGCTATATCAGCGCCGCACTTTCGGTCGGGGCTTTTTTTCACATGGTTTTCACTTTGCATTAAGGTCTGTTTAAGTAAGGAACGCTATAATATAGTCATAACAAAACCGAGACGGGAGGCGTTCTTGTGAACGTAAGTAATATGGCTATTCTTATTATTGCGGCTGTGCTGCTTTCTTTGCCGCTTGTTTTATCTGCTGCATTTTGTGTTGAAGAACGCTGGGGCTTTCTTTCACGAAAACATGATAAGTGGATAGACGAACATTACAGATAATAGGCAGACAGATAAGCATGAGTTGTCCGTCATACAAATACAAGCGTATTTCACAAACATACACCAAAAAAACTATAAAAATTAGTCCATTTATACATTGACTTAATCACGCAAATTCGGTATACTATTTATTGTAACGTCAGCGTGGGAAAAGTACGCAGACAGGATTAATTCTATAGTTTATAAGGGGTTTGTGAAATGACAAAGGTTGTAAAATTCGGTGGAAGCTCTCTTGCAAGTGCTGAGCAGTTCAAAAAGGTTAAGGAGATAATCACAGCGGAAAGCTCAAGAAGATTTGTTGTGCCGTCTGCTCCTGGTAAAAGATTTTCAAACGATACAAAGGTAACTGATATGCTTTACGGCTGCTATGATCTTGCTGCAAAGGGCAAGGATTTCAGCAGCGAGTTCGACGCTATCAAGGAAAGATATTACGGCATAATCAATGATTTGGGTCTTGACCTTTCTCTTGACAAGGAGTTTGAAACTATCAAGGCTTGCTTTATCGGCAAGGCGGGACGTGACTATGCGGCTTCCCGTGGCGAGTATCTTAACGGTATCGTTCTTGCTAAATATCTTGGATATAACTTTGTTGACGCTGCCGATGTTATCTATTTTAACGATCAGGGTCAGTTCGATTCTGCAAGAACAAACGAGGTGCTTCCTCAGAGATTAGCTACACTTGACAATGCAGTAATACCTGGTTTCTACGGCTCAATGCCAAACGATACTATCAAGACATTTTCAAGAGGCGGTTCTGACGTAACAGGTTCTATCGTTGCCGCAGCAGTAAACGCTGATCTTTATGAGAACTGGACAGACGTATCAGGCTTCCTGGTATGCGATCCTAGAATTATCGACAACCCACAGCCTATCACTACCATAACATATAAGGAACTGAGAGAGCTTTCTTACATGGGTGCAGGCGTACTTCATGAGGACGCTATTTTCCCTGTAAGAAAAGCAGGTATCCCAATAAACATCAAGAACACAAACAAGCCTGAGGATATGGGTACAATGATCGTTGAGTCCACATCTCAGAAGCCTGCATTCACGATCACAGGTATAGCAGGAAAGAAGGGCTTTACTGTAGTTAATATCGAAAAGGATATGATGAACGCAGAGCTTGGTTTCGGCAGAAGAGTGCTTGAAGTATTCGAGAAGAATGGTATCTGCTTTGAGCATATGCCATCAGGTATCGACACAATGTCTGTCGTTGTTCATCAGGCAGAGTTTGCTCCAAAGGAGCAGGAGATAATGTCAGGTCTGCACAGAAACTGTCACCCTGATACAATTGATATTGAAACAGACCTTGCGCTTATTGCAGTTGTGGGACGTGCAATGAAGTCAAACAGAGGTACAGCAGGCAGAATATTCTCAGCCCTTGCACACGCTCATGTAAACGTAAAGATGATAGATCAGGGCTCTAGCGAGCTTAACATCATCATCGGTGTGAATGAGGCTGATTTTGAATCTGCAATGAAGGCTATCTATACAATTTTTGTTGATACACAGCTTTAATACAATATAAAAAATATGGCGGACGGCTTAGGCTGTCCGCTTTTTTGGTGCAAAAAAAGCGTCCCGAAAATTATCGGAACGCTCTTATTTATTTCTTCTTGTCAGAAAGCTCAGTGATTATCTGAATGAACGAATCAACGTCTGAAAAGTCCTTGTAAACGGAAGCAAAACGCACATATGCAACGTGGTCAAGCTTTTTCAGACCCATAAGCACCATATCGCCTATCTCACTTGTAGTGGTCTCGGTCTGCATTTTGTTTGCAAAGGTGTTCTCTATATCGTCAACAAGGTTTTTCATATCATCAACACTGACAGGACGCTTTTTGATAGCGTTCTGAATGCCTTTTATAAGCTTCTGTCTGTCAAAAGGCTCAAACGAGCCGTCACGCTTGTATACCATAAGCTGTGGCTTTTCGACCACCTCATAAGTAGTGAAACGCTTTCCGCATTTCGGACACTCACGGCGGCGACGCTTTTTTCCCTCGCTTGGACGTGAATCTATTACTCTTGTATCTTCATAGTTGCAAAAAGGACATCTCATTATAAACACTCCTTAGTTAAGAGAAAATTTTGTGCGTGATATTGCATATATTGTGCTTTTATTAATTAATTATACCATAGATTGTGGACGATTGCAAGAGGGTATATAAAAAAAGTTGCGGTAAAGGGACTCAGCAGTTTTGCGGCAGACAAAACATAGGTACAAATGCAGGAGAGCGGTGAGCTATGAATTTTCACAAAATTGTGATATACCATATTTGTTAGTGTACAAAAAAACAGACAGCAGAAGCCGTCTGTTTGTGTTTGATATATTACTTGTTAAGATATTCGAGATTTTTTCTGATAAGATCGCATCTCTGCTTTACGCAGTCAACAGAACGCAGTGGGTCTGACGGAGTGTTGAATGTGTAATCCATAAGCTTGTCGATAGTTGTTGCCGCAACGTGAAGTCTTGTGTCTGATGAAGCGTAGTAAATATACACGTCACCGTTTTCACGAACGATCGCGCCGTTTGTGAACGCAACGTTTGATACGTCACCCACTCTTTCACTGCCGTGTGGTGCAATGAAAAGTCCTGACGGCGAAGCGATTAGCTTAGAAGGGTCTTTAAGGTCAGTTGCGAATACATAAATTACGTATCTAAGACCTGCGGCTGTGTTTCTTACGCCATGTGCAATGTGTATCCAACCCTTTGGTGTCTTGATAGGCACTGCGCCTGCACCGTTCTTTACCTCTGTGATTGTGTGATACTGCCTTGGTGAGATAACAACTTCATCTGTGCAGATAACAGGGTTTGTGATGTCTTCGCAAAGACCGAAGCATACTCCTCCGCCTGAGCCAGTTTCGATAAAATCGTCCTGTGGACGTGTGTAGAATGCGTACTTTCCGTCAACGAACTCAGGGTGAAGTACAACGTTTCTCTGCTGTGGTGACTTGGACTTGAGATTAGGAAGTCTTTCCCATGTCTTAAGATCCTTTGTCCTTACGATTCCGGCCTGAGCTGTAGCGGCGGAAAGATCGTTTGAAGTCTTGTCCTTGCTCTCTGAGCAGAATACACCATATATCCAGCCGTCCTCATGCTGTGTTAATCTCATATCGTATACGTTTGTTTCCTCCGGTTCAGTGTCAGGAAGCTGAACAGGGAAGTCCCAGAAACGGAAACCGTCAACAGGGCTGTCGCTCTCTGCTACTGCAAAAAATGACTTTCTGTCATTGCCCTCAACTCTTGCAACAAGGTAATACTTGCCGTTGAGATAAATAGCGCCTGAGTTCAGTACTGCGTTTATGCCCAATCTCTCCATGAAGTATGGATTTGTCTCAGGGTTCATGTCATATTTCCAGATAATAGGTGCGTGCGCGGCTGTCAGAACAGGGTAAACGTATCTGTCATAAATTCCGTTATAGCTGTCGGACACAATGTTTTTTCTGTTGATGAGAGCCTCGTATTCGGCTGTCACCCTTGCTTTGTTTCTTTCAAAATCTGTCATATCAAGCAATTTCCTTTCGGTAAAAAATCTTCTTAAACAAGTATACTATAATAATTCGCTAATTACAAGTACCACTGAAAACATCAAACGATTACATGAAAAAAGTTTTACGAACTGCATAAATGCTGTACATATTTTGCTGTTTTGGTTAATGTTTTCTACAAAAAGCTCTTGTATCTGTTGTATATTCATTCAAAACGGGCATATTGAATATTTGAACTTTATGCGCATATTTTAAACGATACCGATTGTAATATTGCGCTTTAACAATACATATGGATTTTATTGTGCAAAGTGTACAATGAAATTGCTGATAATTGTGCTATAATGGTGATTGACAATAGCTTTATATGTGTTGTATAATTATAGCAAGATTTAATATATGAACTCATCAACTACATACGGACAGCTTTGATGCTAAAATATTGAATTATGGAGGAATATTTTATGAATTACAAAAAGTACATAGCGGCTGTAATGGCTTTGTCAATGGCAACAGGAGTAGCGGGTTGCGGAAGCTCATCAAACTCTTCAAGCAATGCGGAGGACGATTTTTCTGCAACAGAGAACGTTGCGGTAGCTGACACGGAATCTATCGAGGCTATCCCTGAGGGTGCTGAAAAAGAGATACTTTATCTCGGTGAGGGCGACCTTAACCCTACTAAGGGCAGTCCTGAGAAGAGCACAGAGCTTCAGCTTTTTGAGAGCAAGGGCGGAAAGATAAGATTCCAGCAGACTTCAAATGAGGACAGATTTGATAATCTTGCTGCTGCTATCACAGCTAACAAGGACATTCCTGATATATTCAAGTATGAGTGGCTTGCATTCCCTTCACAGGTAGTAAAGGATATGTATCAGCCTATCGACAGCATAGTTGATTTCAGCCAGCCTTTGTGGTCTGCAACAAAGGATACAGCAGATCAGTTCATGCTCAATGGAAAGCACTATGTTGCGCCTCTTGGCTATTCTGCTTCTGCTATGCTCTGCTATGATAAGGATATCATTGACGCAGAGGGCCTTGACGATCCATATGAGCTTTATGTAAACAATGAGTGGACTTGGAAGAATTGGGAGGATATCATGTCCTCATATGTTGGCAACGCACCGGCTGATACTGAGCGTTACGGTGTAAACGGCTTCTTTAGAGCGCACGTTGTTCAGCAGACAGGCAAGCGTCTTGTAAACTATGATCCTGCAACAAACGAGTTTTCAAGCAATCTTAACGACCCTGATATAGAAAAGGCTCAGAACTTCCTTTATAATATGATGAAGGACGGACTTATCCTCAACGGCTGGGTAGGCTCTGCAAGAGATTGCTTCAATCAGAACTGCTTGTTCTATGCAATGGGCGAGTGGGCTTATACAGGCAACCAGACTCCAAAGGAGGGCGAGAACTGGGGCGTTGTTCCTATTCCTCAGTATGACGATAATCAGCAGAAGATAACAACTTCTGATATGACAGCTTTCATGTGGGTAAAAGGCTCAACAAGAAGCGAAGCTGTTAAGTGCTGGTTCGAGTGCGTAAGAGCCTCAAAGACAGATCCTAAGTATGAGCAGACAAACAAGGACAAGTTCATGGAGAACAACCCTAATTGGACAGACGAGATGTATGATGTGAAAATGGACGTTGTTTCTGACGATTACCTTATGCTCTTTGACTATGCTTACGGTATATCTTCCGCTCTCGGCGACAGAAAGCAGTTTGACGGAAACCAGTGCCTTGTTGACGCACTCTACAGTGATGCTTCAAATGTTAATGAAGAGGGTGTACAGTCCACATGGACGCAGGTTCGTGAGAAGTATTCTGCAACTGTAGATTCCGAGATCAAGGAACTCAACCAGAAGATCGCAAGCCTTAAATCATAATAAATAACTCCTGATAAAAAATAACGCAGGCTGTAAAAAGTCTGCGTTATTTTTATGCGTATTTTAGAATAGCCCAAGACCTAAAGCTGTGCGGACTGTGATGAAGATAAGCCCGGCAAAGGCGAGTATGGTAACAGGTGCGGTGAGATAGATGACTATCTTTTGGCCTTGTGAAACGTCAGGGCAGAAGTTTATGAGCCTGAAGCTGTCACGATGATACCTAAGCTCTTTTACAAAAAGCACAAGACCAGCTATCATAAGACCGAAAGAGAGAAGAGCGACAGCAATTATTATCATTGGTGCTGTGCCTGTGATCTGACCTTTTTCAAGGTCTGCGGCAAACTTGTCAAAGTCTATCGAACCAAGTGCGACGCTTTGAATTGCTCCGATAGTGTTCATGGTGAAGTGAAGTATCAGAGACGGGAAGATAGATCCTGTTTTTGCAACCATAAAGCAAGCACACATTCCCATAACAGCCGCATAGAGTATCTGCTGATAGCTTCCATGCCAAAGACCGAATGTCAGCCCCACCATTATAATGCCTGTGAGCTGACCACACTTTTCGGCATTTCTGAAAAGCGTACCTCTGAACATAAGCTCCTCAAAAAACGGTGCAAGCACTGACATTGCCAGCACGCTCGTTACGCCGCCCAGGGCAGTGCCGCTTGAAGTGAAGTCAACGCCTTTAAGGCTCGTTCCAGAAGCTTTCTGCACATATGAGAAAATAAATGTGTTGATATAATTTGAGGCATAGATAAGTCCGAATGATATGACAATCCACTTTGCTACCCATTTTGCAGGCATTGAAGACTTTCTGAAACAGGCTGTTATTTTAAGTCCCTCTTTTTTGCCACTCACAAGTCTGAATACCACAAGAACTATTGGCACAACTACTAGATACTGTATGCAGTAGCTTACAAGCTGAGCGATATCCTCATAGTAGGCTGACTTTCCTGCGATATGGTACACCGCCAAGTCGCCAAGTCTTATAAGTGCGATATCAAGCATATAGAAAATTATCACCATAAGTGAATTTACGTTTGAGGTTTTGCGTATAAGTTTTATTGTATCGTTATTCATTTTATGATCTCCATATTTGCGTTATGTGTTTTACAAGAAAATTATATCACAGGTGGAGTTTTGTGTCAATCGAAACGTTGTAATAATAGTGAGGAATGAGGAGTGAGGAATGAGGAATTATGGTATCGCCTGCGGCGATGATTATTTTATATGAAAAAAGACCGCCCTATGATGAGCGGTCTTATATGTACTATGAAATTAGAGCTTAACTATCTCGCCGTACTGCTCTCTGCCTGCGCCTACAGCGTTTGACTCGTCTGTATCAATGTGCATAGCAAGAGCGAACTTGTCGCTTACTCTGATAACAGTGTCGCAGAGGATAGCTGTTCTTTCTGCAGACTCTATCTTTACTGCAACGATATCCTTATCCTTTACGCCGAATGTTTCAGCGTCAGCAGGTGTCATATGGATATGTCTTTTAGCAACGATAACGCCCTCAGAACACTCAACTTCGCCACATGGGCCAACAAGCTTGCAAGCGCCTGAGCCTGCTGTGTCGCCTGACTCTCTGATAGGAGCGGCAACGCCGATAGAACGTGCGTCTGTAGCTGAAAGCTCGATCTGGTCTGCTTTTCTTACAGGACCGAGGATAGATACGTTTGCAAGCTCTTTCTTAGGACCTACAACTGTAACTCTCTCCTCACAAGCAAACTGACCAGGCTGTGAAAGATCTTTCTTCTTTGTAAGTGTTGCACCCTTTCCGAACAGTATCTCAAGAGTTTCCTGAGTAACGTGAACGTGACGTGCAGATGTTTCAACGATAAACTTTGGCATGATGAACATTCCTTTCAATTATTGTATTTACATTTCTATTTTACTACTATTTTCGCCACAGGTCAAGGGGTAATTTAACTTTGGGTAACAAATTTTTTGTCATGCTGATCAAAAAACAGCGGCTGCCGTTTGAGACAACCGCTGTGTGCAGTTAAGAGATCAGTTATTTCTTGTGTTTTTTCTTTATTCCCATTGCCGCACCGCCGCTTATCAACAGCATTGCAAGCCAAAGGCTCATACCACTGCCGCTTCCGGTCTGTGGATTTTTCTGCTCGCTCTTAGGCTTATCAGCCGTGGAGCTGTCTGCCTTGATTTCGCTTGAATCGCCTTTCGTCTTATCTGGCTTTGAGCTATCTTTTTTGTCATCACTTGGAGTGTCTTTCAGCTTATCTGTAATAGTGTCTGCCTTTTGTATCTCCTTTGTGCCGCCTTTGTCACCAAAATACTTGCCGCATTCTTCACAGTACCAATACTCGATATTTCCCTCTTTGTCATGTGTTGCGTCAACTTTATCTATATGTGTGAGCTTTCCATGATTGTTCGGGTCGATATCGCCGTATTCACTGCCGCAGATATTGCAGGTGGCTTTCTTTGTGCAGGTCGCCTTGCCGCCGGAATGTGTACACTTGTATCCACACTCTGTACATTCGCCTGCGTTCCATTCGTGGGGTTCTCTCTCGATAGTCACCTCGCCGCAGCAATCATATTTTTTCTCGTGTTCTTTGCTGTCAAAGTCCCAAACAGGTTTGCCTGTATGATTTGTCGGGTCAAGGTCGCCGTATTCTTTATTACAGAATTTGCACTTTGCTTTTTCAGTACAAGTCGCAGTGCCGCCCACATGGTTTTTCAGCACGGTTACTTCTTTTTCACCTGTGATGACAAAACCGTCTTTGAGTTTTGCCGAAGCGTAAACCGTCATTGTTCCGCTCTCAAGATCTGATGCACTTACCTTTGCGGTGTAAAGATCGTCTTTTTCGGTAAACGCCAATTCCGTACCGTCGCCTGCAAATCTGAAGCCTGCTGTCACGTCAGTACAGCCCTCAGGCAGAGCAAATGTAAATTCATAATCACCTAAAGGACAGGTCTCGTCAGTTCCGTTTATGGATATCTTCAAAATAGTTGATTTTTTCGTTTCATATCCGCAAATTGTACATTCCTGCCAATATTCGCCGTCTTCCGTATTCCACTTGTAGGAGTGAAGTTCCTTTTGGCTGTCAGTTCCGCACTCACTGCACTGCTTCCAATGTCCGTTTTCATCGGATATATAATCGCCGAAGTTGTGTTCGATAGGCTCGCCCTCAGTAGCCTGACAGCGTTTGCAGGTCTTTGGAGCTGTGCAGGTCGCTTCTTTCCAATCATGTCCCAATGGGTTTATAGGCTCATCTTTGTACTGTGAACATTCGGAGCAATTAAACCTCTTCACACCCTTATCGATGCAAGTTGGCTCGGAGATTATCGTTCCCTCGTCAAATATATGTCCGTCTACTTCGCAGTTTCTTATTACTGTAAGCGTTGCTTTTTCAGATACCCAAGTACCCACATAGTCCGCATTTTCAGCGTTCTTGACCGTACATCGGTACATATATCCGTTAAAGCTTATGTTCGTTGCACAGGTGGTGAAAGTAGTCGACCATTTTTCTTTGCCGTCCACGACTTTTGAATCAAGAGAGAACGTTCCGTCAGCTTCGGTAACGTCTGCAAAAGTCTTTCCATCGTCCTTGCTCACCTGCCATATCACCTCAGCTCCGTAAGGATTTCCCTGAGCGATAGGAAGTGTGAACGTAGCCTTTTCTCCGCTGTTTATGGTCTTATTGCCGAGTGAGGCTGTAAACTCAGGAGAATAATATATTGTAAGCTTTGCCGCATTTGAAACTACAGAGCCGTATTCATTTGATACAACACAGCGCACAAGCTTTCCGTTGTTTTCTTTTCGCATTTTTAATGAATGTGAATTGTCGTTGGTATATGGGATGTCCACGAAAGTTTCTCCGTTATCGCTGCTTTCCTGCCACTGATATTGGAGCGGTTCACTGCCTGTTGCTTCTACATTGAAGAAATAGTAACGTTCAATTACGATAGTTATTTCTCCAGGCTTAACAGGTGCAGGCTGGCTGGGAGCGTTTGTTGAACCGCTTTGCGGGTGCTTTACTATGACCGGTGCTTTTTCGGAGAAGTTTATCGTAACAGGGCCGAAAACGGTCGGTTCAGTTTTCTGTCCGTCTCCTGTTGATACCCATGTTTTGCATCTTATCTGCCAGCCGTTCATTTGGCTTTCTATAGTAGGCTCGTAAACAGAAGAAGTTTCTCCGTCAATGGCGGTGAAAGTCTTTCCGCCGTCCTTGCTCACTTCCCATAGATATTTGAGCCTTACTGCGCCATTTGGCGTATTGTTTGTGACCTCGAATTTTGCCTTTTTATCCAAGTGGAATTTGTCAGGAGCAGTAAATACCGGCTCGTCAATGAAGATATATGCGTCATAGGTATATGAATGATTGAGCTTGGAATCCCAGCCTAAATAATATACATCTGCCTGATAATGCGTACCATTGTCACTGTTGCCCATACGCCCCACATACATGCTTGTGCCATGGGCATTTATTTTTGTGCGCTTGTCGTTTTCAACACTGTACCATTCTACTCGGATATCACTGTCTTGCAGTGAGGACGGCTCGTTTTCCATTGTTTTCAGCGTAACGACGTCGTTCTTTTTCACAACAAAGTATTTTAATGTTATAGGATCAAAAGGTATCCTATGCTCTAAGATATTCGTTCCATAACGCAGATTAAAATAGGTGTTCTCATCTTCAAGAGTGCCGTCAGCTTTTATTTTAAAAGCATTCACGCCATAAATGGAATCCTGTGACTTGAGCCAGAGATGAAGCTTGTTTCCGTCATGGAATATTTCTGAGCGGTTATAGCCATAAAAATCGTCATATGGCGGCTGACGTGTGTTAGCACTGCCTATAAACTCATTGCCATCTGCACCCCTTGCAACATAGGTGTACTTGTGTACCGAGTTTCCTTTTGCGTCCACAGCCTTGCCGTTGTCATTGAAGTCAGCGCTTCCGCCTGATATCTGCAAGATTACGTTGTCACCAAGCGTTCCAGAGTAGTTTCCGCTATCAATGATGACCTTGCCCTCTCCTACAATGTTAAGTCCTCGCACGATCGCACTGTTTGTAAATTCTATCGTGCCGCCTTTCAGCTCGATAGGATAAGTGAAATTATATGTTTTATCAGGGGAGGTCTTTAATTTTAAAGTTGCGCCGTCATAGACAATGATCTTCGGAAGCTCAAAACCGCTTTTGATATCTATGTTCATTTTGATATCGCCTGAAAGTATGTTTACATCAAATGGAACGTTGGTGTCCAGATCGATTTCATATATATCTTTTAGATCTATTCCGCTTGCTAAATAAAATGTTTCATAATCATGCATATCCTTGAAATATGACATTTTACCACGGCCATTATCATCTTTTATATAGATGTCATCCATGTTTTCTGTATAATATTCTGTATACCCTCCGAAGCCATACTGCGCAAACTTCTTGAAGTCAGCGGGACAAGTATCGCTTTCATAGAGTTTCAGCCGTCCCGAAACTGTTATTTCGTTGCCGCCTGATTTACGGAAACCACGATTGACGCTTTCATAATCCACATACTCTGTTCCGGCACGGACACGTCCTTTTCCTAAAAATTTTATGGCGTAATGGTGAACTTGTACGCCATATTCCATGAATCCCGGCGTGGACGGATTAATGTTTCTGCCTTCTACTGTGGCGTTGTTCTTTATTACGATACCGCCTGCTTCAAGGCCTGAGGTGTATTCTGAATCATACTCTTGTGGTTTGTATATCTCTTTAAAGACGTTACCTTCGACCTTACTGCCGTCAACTGTCAAAATTCCATATACCATTATTCCTGCAATAGTTGAACCTGCATTGTTGAAATATCCGCCTGAAGTGAGATTTTTTGGTCTGTAGTGTGTGTAATTGGTGCACTCTCCCTTAACAGGTCTGTATGTAGCACGACCCTCTACGGTGGTATTAGTGCCGTTTACATAAAGCGACCCCTCAACATAAATGCCGTTCATGCCCACAGTTGGTCCGTTTGCGCAAGCCCAAACAGTACTGTAGTCATTAACTATCATATTATACTTTACGATAATGCAAGCGCCGAAGCTTTCGCACGATACATTAGTAGCATTTTGTTCAGTTCCGTCGCCGATAGTAAGATTTGAGCAGTATATTGCTGCGTCATGTGTTACGGCTGAAAATGTTCCGTCGCCAATGATAGTGATATTACTGTCAGGAGCGTAAATTCCGCTGTAGCTCTCATTGTATTTTGTTGCGGCTTGGCTTGAAAACGGACTGTCACCAAGATCAATGCTGCCGACAAGCTTTATGTTCAGATCTTGTTCGCCTTCAACGTATATAAGACCAAATCGGCTGGGCCTTTCGCTGTTGCCGTTTATACGTTTGCCTATAGTCGCCATGTTGTAGCCAAGAAGCGTCAGGGTCTTGCTTTGTATATCGTATTTCCAGCCCTGTTTGCTCCATGTTTTATCAGACGTTACCTGTTCGTCGCCTATCCATATGCCATATTCTGTGACCGCAAATGCGTTCAAAGGCGTAATGGACATTACCATACATAGAGTAAGTATGATGCTCAATAACCGTTTTTTCATATTGTTTCCCCCTCTTCATCATCTTTTGGAAGTTTAAAATCGAATGTCATTTCCAACATTGCAAACAGCTTATACATGACCTCTGTGGCGATAGCTCTAATATCAAGCGAACTGATAAATGCAAGCACTTTTGCCTGTTCTTCCTCTGGTACTTTATACACTCGCATTGCCGCCGTCAGAAAACGGCGAAGCTTGTGGTCAAGTGGGAAATGGATATCGCATTTTCTTGCCATATAGTTGCGCATTATTCCTGATGTTCCGATTTCCATTTCATAGAAATCGCTTTCGGTATAGCCCGGAAAATTCGAGCCGAATATCTGCTTCAGTTCCGACGTAGTGTGGACATAGATATACTCAGCCGTTTCAGGCATAGTATAAGCTTCAATGTAGATCTCTCGGAGATTTTCATTCAGCTCAGTGAGGGTTATCTGTATGGCAGTTTCCACAGCATATGTGTATATCGGCGACATATTATCACCAACAATGTTCTTAGCCACTCCAAATTGTCCGCTGAACATCGTGCCCACAAGTTCCATTAGAATAGCGTCTTTTGTGGAGAATAAGTTCTGAAAGCTTCCTCTTGCAACGCCAGCTTTTTTCACTATCTGTGAGATAGTTGTCTGTTTATACCCCTGTTCCAGAAACAGTTGGACGCATACAGTGAGTATCTTTTTTTTCGTTTCGATACCGTCTTTTCTTGTAGAAATATGTATCACCTCTTTTCATTATTTATTAATAATGATTTATAAATTAGTATGTGTATTAGTTATAACATATATAACACAAATTGTCAAGTATCAGAAAGGGGTAACAGCGAAATTTTACAATGGGCAACGATTTTTTGTATTATTTTTGCCTTAATGATTTAAAGCAAAACTCTTGTATTATTATAAAAAGTATGGTATAATCAAATTACGAATTTTTTTGTATATTTCTAAGGAGGAAATAATTATGAGTATGTATATCACTTGTCTTGACCTTGAGGGAGTTCTCGTTCCTGAGATATGGATAGCTTTTGCTGAGGCTACAGGTATCCCTGAGCTTAAAAGAACAACAAGAGATGAGCCTGACTATGACAAGCTTATGAAATACCGTATCAACATTCTTAAGGAGCATGGTCTTGGTCTTAAGGAAATTCAGGATACTATCGCAACTATCGACCCAATGCCAGGCGCAAAGGAGTTCCTTGACGAGCTGAGAAGCTTCACACAGGTAATAATCATCAGCGATACTTTCTCACAGTTTGCAGGTCCTCTTATGAAGAAGCTTGGTTATCCTACTATCTTCTGCAACACTCTTGAAGTTGCTGACAACGGCGAGATAACAGGCTTCAAGATGAGATGTGAAAAGTCAAAGCTCACAACTGTAAAGGCTCTTCAGTCTATCGGCTTTGAAACTATCGCAAGTGGTGACAGCCACAATGACCTTGGCATGATTCAGGCGAGCAAGGCAGGCTTCCTTTTCAGAAGCACAGACAGCATAAAGGCTGAATATCCTGAGCTTCCTGCTTATGAAACATATGATGAGCTTATGGCTGCAATAAAGGCTGCTATGGACTAATAGTCTTTAATAAAGAAAAAACATAGATGAAAAAGGTAATATCACTTATAATGGCAGCGGCTTTGTCACTGTCTGCGAGGCATTCATGAAACAATTCGCAGAGCTTTTAAGCAAATAATATTTGTTTTTTACGGCGTTGTGTCTTTTGACACTTCGCCGTTTTTTTTGCAAAACAATACCAAACATAATCTGCGATATGTAACGCATATTATATATAGTATCTTCGCTTTTGCCGTGAATATTTTATCATATGAAAAGTTTATACTTCTGACATAAGTTTCCCTTGACAAACGGGGTTAGTTTATGCTAATATGAATATGGTTAGTAAATACTAACCTAAATTAATGAAAAGGAGGAGTTAAGAAAAGTATGAGCGTTATAATAGTAGGCGGAAATGACCGTATGGCAACACGCTATAAGGATATCTGCAAATCATATGATTGCAAGGCTAAGGTGTTCATCAAATATCCTACAGGTTTTGATAAGAAGATAGGCAGTCCTGATCTGGCAGTGGTGTTTACTGATACAGTGTCACATAAAATGCTCAATGGTCTTAACCAAAGAGCAAGCAAACTTGATTTTCCCGTGGCTATATGCCATTCATCAAGCTGTTCGGCTTTGAAGAACGTGCTTGAAAAATATTGTACTAAAGGCGTTGTAAACGCATAGATCTATATGTATAGGTTAGGAATTTCTAACCAAAGGAGGGACTATGTCACAGTCTGAGCTGAGAAATTTTGAAAAAAGCATGGCTTATCATCTTGCCCCTGCAATGCTTGGAATAAAGCCTGCCTGTCTTATGTCAATGGAAAAAAACAAGGACGGGCTTGAAGAGAATGTCGAGCTTTTTAACAGCAGGGCATATACAAAGGGCATGAAGCTAACAGTGCTTTGCGAGTGCAAAAGCAGAAAGCTGCTTTTTCTCTATAACGAAAAACTTTTATCTGACAGACTTGCAGACAACAGAGTAAGAAAGCTTCTTGAAAGCTTTGGCTATGACAGCCGTATGACCCTTGAACAGCAGCTTGAAAGGCTGTCTGGAAGAATATCCGCAAGTGAGGATTTTCCTCATGAGATAGGTCTGTTTCTAGGCTATCCTGTTGATGATGTTACAGGGTTTATACAGAACAAGGGAAGAAACTATCTTCTTTGCGGATATTGGAAAGTCTACTCTGACGAAAACAGAGCAAGACGTATTTTCAGCAATTATGACAAGTGCAGAAATTATCTGTGTAATAAACTTGCTCAGGGCGAAAGCATTTACCAAGCCCTGAAAATTTCTTAGGAGGTAATCATAATGAAAACAGCAGTAATTTATTGGAGCGGTACAGGCAACACAGAGGCTATGGCAAAGGCAGTTGCAGAGGGTGCAGGCGCAGAGTGCTTCGCAGTTTCTGAGTTCAGCGGCAATGTTGAGGATTATGATGCAATAGCTCTTGGATGCCCTGCAATGGGTGCGGAGGAGCTTGAGGACAGTGAGTTCGAGCCATTTTTCGCAGGCATAGAGGGCAAGCTCTCAGGCAAGAAGGTAGCACTCTTCGGCTCATACGGCTGGGGTGACGGCGAGTGGATGCGTCAGTGGCAGGACAGAGTTACGGGCGACGGTGCAACACTTGTAAATGGCGAGGGACTTATTGTAAACGAAACTCCTGACGACGACGCTCTCGCGAGCTGCAAGGCTTTGGGCGAGGCTCTTGCTAAGTAAGCATATATCTCTAATGTAATAATGTAAACTGCAAACGCAGGCGGAAAAAGGCAGTTTTGCTTTTCTGTCTGCGTTTGTGCAGTAATTGAGTTATTAAAAACTAACTAAAGTTATACTTAACTAACTTATGTTTTTGTGCAAGCTTACAAAATTGAAAAAACGGCACATTTAGTCTTGACAAATTCGGTTAGCCGTGCTAAACTATATTACGGGTTAGAAAATGCTAACCCTTTTAATAAGCCTAAAAGTTAGATGAATCTAACTTTTGATACTGACAGAAGAACAGGAGGGTCTGAATGATGCCGCTGACATTTGCAAACGTAGGGGAAGAAAACATGATAAAGAAAGTAGGCGGAAAACCTGAAACAAGAAAGTTTCTTGAAAATCTGGGTTTTGTCGCAGGTGGAACGGTAACGGTAGTAAGCACTATCGGAGGAAACGTTATCGTTAAGGTCAAAGAATCAAGAGTAGCTGTTTCAAAGGAAATGGCTGCGAAGATAATGGTATAGGAAACATTTGGCGGTTAAGCCATGATAAATATGTTTGAAGATATTTTGTATAGTTAGGAGGATCAGGTTATGGCAACATTGAAAGAAGCTAAGATTGGTTCAACAGTTACCGTGAAGAAGCTCAACGGCACTGGTGCTGTAAAGAGAAGAATCATGGATATGGGCATCACAAAGGGTGTTGAAGTCCATGTAAGAAAGGTTGCGCCTTTGGGTGACCCTATTGAAGTAACGGTCAGAGGCTATGAGCTTTCGCTCAGGAAAGCTGACGCTGAGATGATCGAAACGGTCTGATACATAGTTCAGGCAAACAGCAAAAAATTTCATCGGCAGAGCTGATGTGTACTTAGAAGATGAGGATATATTAGAGTGCCGAAATTCTGAAAGGATCAAATTGTATGGAGATCAAAATTGCTCTCGCAGGTAACCCTAACTGCGGTAAAACAACTCTTTTCAACGCTCTTACAGGTTCAAACCAGTTCGTAGGTAACTGGCCGGGCGTAACAGTTGAAAAGAAAGAGGGTAAGCTCAAGGGTCATAAGGACGTAGTTATCATGGACCTTCCTGGTATCTATTCTCTTTCACCTTACACACTTGAGGAAGTAGTTGCAAGAAACTATCTTATAAGCGAGCGTCCGGACGCTATCCTCAATATCATCGACGGTACAAACCTCGAAAGAAACCTTTATCTTACAACACAGCTTGTTGAGCTTGGTATCCCTGTTGTTGTTGCTATCAACATGATGGACGTTGTTAAAAAGAACGGCGACAAGATAAATACAGATCAGCTTGCTAAGGAGCTTGGCTGTCAGGTCTGCGAGATATCAGCACTTAAAGGCACCGGTATCAAGGAAGCTGCTGAGCTAGCAGTAAAGGCTGCTGAGTCAAAAGTTCCAATGGTACCTCAGCATTCATTCAACGGCGTTGTTGAACACGCTATCGCTCATATTGAGGAAGCATTTCTCAATGATGTTGCTGAAGAACAGCAGAGATGGTACGCTATAAAGATATTCGAGAGAGATGAGAAGGTCATCGAACAGCTCGGTATGTCTGAGCAGGTAAAGACCCATATCGAAAAGGATATCTGCGCTGCTGAAAAAGAAATGGACGACGACTCGGAGAGTATCATCACAAACGAGAGATACATTTACATAGCTTCAATAATCAAGGATTGCTATAAAAAGAAAAATCAGGGTGGTCTTACAACATCAGATAAGATAGATAAGGTCGTAACGAACCGTTGGCTCGGTCTTCCTATCTTTGCAGTGGTTATGTTCCTTGTTTACTATATCTCAATGGTAACAGTAGGTTCTGCCGCAACTGACTGGGCAAACGACGGACTCTTTGGTGACGGTTGGCATCTGTTCGGTATCGGTTCATCTGACGCTGAGGACGCTGCTGACGAATATGGCAGCTCGCTTGACATAATCAACGCATTTATCGAGCAGCAGGGCGGCGAGGCTATCGACAACGAAGCTGATGACTTTGATGTTGCCGCTGCTAAGGCAACAGCAGACAACCTGCTTGCTACAGTAGATAAGTCCGCAACTGCTGATTATACAGTAGAGGACGAGGAAACACTTGAAGAAACAACAAAAACAGCTAATTATGCTGATCTGAAAGCTGCAGTTGCAGCCGCTGAGAAATACAGCTTCGCTGATCCAGACCCAGCGGATTACGGCGTATGGGTACCTGGTATCCCTGTACTTATCGAAAGAGGTCTTGACGCAGTAAACTGCGCAGATTGGCTCAAGGGTCTTATCCTTGACGGTATCGTTGCCGGTGTTGGTGCGGTGCTCGGATTCGTTCCACAGATGCTTGTACTCTTCATTCTCCTTGCTATCCTTGAGGCTTGCGGTTACATGGCTCGTATCGCATTCGTAATGGACAGGATCTTCAGAAAGTTCGGTCTTTCAGGAAAGTCATTTATTCCGATCCTTATCGGTACAGGTTGCGGTATACCTGGTATCATGGCTTCAAGAACTATCGAGAACGAGCGTGACAGACGTATGACTGTCATGACAACAACATTTATTCCTTGCGGTGCTAAGACACCATTTATTGCAATGATCGCAGGCGCTATCTTCGGTGGCTCTGCTTGGGTAGCAACAGGAGCATACTTCATCGGTATCGCAGCTATCATCATTTCAGGTATCATGCTGAAAAAGACAAAGATGTTCGCAGGAGATCCTGCACCATTCGTTATGGAGCTTCCTGCTTACCATATCCCTACAGTAGGCAACGTACTCAGATCAATGTGGGAGCGTGGCTGGTCATTCATCAAGAAGGCTGGTACTATCATCACACTGTCAACTATCTTTGTATGGTTCACTTCATACTTCGGCTGGGTAGACGGTTCGTTCGGTATGCTCACAGAAGACCAGATGGAATACAGTATTCTGGCTCATATCGGTAAGGCTATCTGCTGGATCTTCGCACCTCTTGGCTGGGGCAACTGGCAGGCAACTGTTGCAGCTGTTACAGGTCTTGTTGCTAAGGAGAACATCGTTGGTACAATGGGTATCCTTTACGGCGGCGGAGATGGTTCAGTTTACTCTGCTATCGGTGCTGCATTCACTGGCATCACAGGTATGTCATTCCTTATCTTCAACCTCCTCTGCGCACCTTGCTTCGCAGCAATGGGAGCTATCAAGCGTGAGATGAACAGCAGAAAGTGGTTCTGGTTCGCTATTGGCTACGAGTGTGGTTTTGCTTATGTTATCGCACTTATCGTAAATCAGCTTGGCAACCTCTTCACTGGTAATGTGAATGTTATCGGTCTTATCTTTGCAATAGCTCTTATCGCTCTTATCATCTATATGCTCGTTAGACCTTATAAGGAAAGCACAAAGCTTGAAAAGGACGTTAAGGTAGGCGCAAACACATAATAAAAAGCAAATATCATCACTGATCTTGCATAAACAGTTGGGAGGATAATTATGGACACAGTAGGCGGTACGATTCTGGTTGCAGTGATTCTTGCTGCTATCGTGGCAGCTATAATTTACAAGCTCGTAAAGGATAAGAAGCAGGGCAAAAGCTCTTGCGGTGGCAGCTGCGGCTGTTGTCCAAATTCTTCTCGCTGTCACAGATTATGATAAAACAGTAATAAACTTCGGGGAGGTCATCTGAATGCTGACTAAATCACAGAAAAGGTATTTATTTGCCATATACAGACTGGGTCAGAACGGCAGACCTGTCAAGTCCACAGAGGTAGCTTCTGTTCTGGGCGTGACAAAGGCAAGCACCGTCAAGATGACTCAGAAGCTTATAGACGAGGGCTATATAATCAAAGAGCCTTACCGTGAGATCACACTGACATCTGAGGGCATAAAGGCAGCCAATGAGCTTTATACTCCAAGTGTGATACTTCAGGATTTTCTTGAAAACCGTGTGGGCGTTGAGAGAAAAAATGCCGAGAATGACTCGGTGGCTATTGTTTCTCAGATATCTGATGACGCTCTCGACAAGCTTGTAAGCTTTGCTTTGCAAAGCACGACAAACGGCTAAATCAGTAATATTTATATGGTTAGATCCCGCCTTTTTCGGCGGGATTTATCAGATATATCGGTTAGTTGTAATTAACCACAATGTGAAGTAAGTTATGGCATACAAATATGTATAATATGACGTTTAAAAACGGCAAAGATACATTATTAAAATAAATAGTTAGAAAGGGGAATGAAGGTGTTTCTTGAAATAAAGAACATAAAAAAGCATTTTGGCGAGGGCGAGAGCAGAGTCGAAGTGCTTAAGGGCATTGATATCGAAATAGAAAAAGGAGAGTTCTGCGTGCTTCTCGGACCGTCAGGCTCAGGTAAATCAACACTTCTGAACATTATAGGGGGAATTGACGCCGCTGACGAGGGGTATATCTCAATAAACGGCGAAAAAACAGCCGACATGAACGAAAAGGCATTGACCCTTTACAGAAGAAAGCACTTGGGTTATATCTTCCAGATGTACAACCTTATACCTAACCTGAATATCAAGGAGAATATCGAGGTAGGCGCATATCTTAGCGACAACCCTCTTGACGTTGACGACCTGCTTAAAACACTTGGGCTTTACGAGCATCGTCACAAGCTTCCTAATCAGCTTTCGGGTGGTCAGCAGCAGAGAACTGCTATTGGCAGAGCCATCGTCAAGAACCCTGATATCCTGCTTTGCGACGAGCCTACAGGTGCGCTTGACTACAATACCTCCAAGGAGATATTGAAGCTTATAGAGGACGTAAACAAGAAGTATGGCAACACTATCATAATGGTAACGCATAATGACGCTATCAAGCAAATGGCTGACAGAGTTGTAAAGCTTAGAGATGGTATGATAAGAAAGAATTATCTTAATGAAACTAAGCTCACAGCCGAAGAGCTTGATTGGTAAGGAGGGTCAGCATGAAAAACCCTCTTATCAAGCGTTTGCCCAGAGAGCTTAAGGGCGAAATAGGAAAATACATCGTTCTATTTTTGTTCATCACAATGATGATAGGCATAGTATCAGGCTTTCTTGTTGCGGCAGGCAGTATGTCTGTCGCTTATGACGAAAGCTTTGAGAAATACAATATCGAAAGCGGAAATTTTGAACTTCTTCAAAAAGCCGATGATGATGCTATCAAGAAGATAGAGGACGGTGAGGAGAAGATAAAGGTATACGAAAATTTTTATCTTGACAAAGAAACAAAAGAAGTTGACAGCACTATCAGGCTTTTCAAAAATCGTAAGGATATCGACAGGATATGTATAATGGACGGTGAGCTTCCTTCTGCTGATGACGAGATCGCTATTGACAGAATGTATGCTGACAATAACAAGCTTAAAGTTGGAGACAGCCTGACGGTCGGTGACAAGAAGCTTAAGATAACAGGTCTTGTTGCACTTTCAGATTACAGCGCACTGTATTCTAATCCGTCTGATATGATGTTTGACGCTTTGAAGTTCGGTGTTGCTATCGTTACCGATACGCTTTTTGACGATTATGGTGAGGCTGATCTTCACTACAGCTACTCATGGAAATATGATAAAACCCCGGCAGACGACGAGGAAGCTCAGGATATGGCTGAGAAGGTCATGAAGCATATAAATGGAATCTCAATGCTCACTCAGTTTATTCCGGAATACTCAAATCAGGCGATACATTTTACAGGCGACGATATCGAGGGCGATAACACCATGATAACAGTTTTTCTTTATCTTGTTATGGTCATAATCGCATTTGTTTTTGCTATAACAACGGGAAACACTATTGCAAAAGAAGCAAACGTTATAGGTACGCTCAGAGCCTCAGGCTACACCAAGGGCGAGCTTGTAAGACATTATCTTGCAACGCCTATGATAGTCGTGCTTGTATCTGCCATTGTAGGCAACATATTGGGTTACACCTGCTTTAAGGAATTTGCGGTCAAAGCGTACTATGAAAGCTACAGTCTGCCAACATACAAAACGATCTGGAACGCAGATGCGTTTATAAAGACGACAGTAGTTCCTCTTATAATACTTTTCGTAATAAACCTTGTAATGCTTGTAAATAAACTAAGTCTTTCACCGCTTAAATTCTTAAGGCGAGATCTAAAAAAGCGTCAGAAGAAAAAGGCTTTTAAGCTCAACACAAGGATAGGCATATTAAAGCGTTTCAGACTTAGAGTCATCTTCCAGAACATTCCTAACTATATTACAGTGTTTGTTGGCATTCTTTTTGCCAATGTTATCATCTTCTTTGGCCTTGGCATGAAGCCTATGCTTCTTCATTATCAGGATATAATAGAAGATAATATGATAAGCAAATATCAGTATGTACTGAAAATGCCTGTTGAAACTAAAACAGAGGGTGTAGAGAAATACTGTTCAGGCTCTCTTAAAACTGTCGATGACAAGCTCAAAGAGGAAACGGCAACAATTTACGGAGTTAAAGAAAACAGCAAGTTCGTTCATGCAGATATAAAAGACGGCGGAGCGTTTATCTCTGATGGTTATTCTCAGAAGTATAACATAGAGGTCGGCGATGAAGTGACGCTGAAAGAGTCTTACGGAGATAAAAAATACAATTTTAAGGTAGAGGGTATCTATGACGATCCTGCAACTATAGCAGTTTATCTGACAGACAGCGACTTCATAAAGACCTTTGAACTTGAGGACGGGTATTTTAACGGTTATTTCTCCAATACAAAGATAAAGGACATAGACGATCTGTATATTGCGACAACTATAACGAAAGACGACCTGACAAAAACATCACGACAGCTTATACTGTCTATGGGTTCTATGATAAGTATGTTTGCGACAGCGGGTGTTATAATGTTCATGCTAATTGTTTATCTTCTTTCAAAGGTCATAATAGAAAAGAACAGCCAGTCTATTTCTATGACAAAGATACTGGGTTACAACAACAGGGAAATAAACAGCCTTTATATAACGACTACGACCATAGTCGTTATAGCCTCAATGCTGCTGACTGTTCCTATAGTAAATGTCACTTTGAAGTATATATTCAAAGTTGCTTTCGCTCAGTATTCAGGCTGGATGCCATATTATGTGCCAGCAAAAATATTTGTTGAAGTGCCGTTGCTCGGTATCGTTTCATATGCGGTGATAGCATTTATTCTTACAAGACGTGTAAAGAAAGTACCTCTTGATGAGGCACTCAAAAATGTAGAGTAATTCTTCCAAATCATTCTTTCTTAATTGAGCTGTGCTGTCGGTATGTATCGGCGGCACAGTTTTTTTGTGCTTTTTTTATAACTTTTTTTTGAAAATCGCTAATATGGAAAAATAAGTTAGGCAATCGTCGCAAATTTTATTAATATCTTTACTATACTTTAACATATTATTAACAGCATAGTGATACATTATATGATATGGAATTATACGCTTTTATAAATAGGCTCTGTTTAATGAAGAGAAGAAGTGCAGAGAACTGCTGTGAATGGCAGTATGTCATTCGGTTGGAGGAAAAATATGAGTAAACAAAAGAAGCCTGCAGGCGGTTTGAATATTATTATTGTGGGCTGCGGAAAAGTAGGCACGACCCTTGTTGAACAGCTTGTGAAAGAGGGTCACGATATCACGATAGTCGACAAGAATGCAAAGAAGATACAGGAACTCAGTAGTCTTTATGACATTATGGGCATCGTAGGAAACGGCGCAAGCTTTAGCGTTCAGCAGGACGCCGGCATAGAGAACGCCGACCTTATAATTGCTGTCACAGAGTCTGATGAGCTTAATTTGCTTTGTTGTACACTTGCCAAGAGAGTAGCGAAGTGTTCAGCTATAGCAAGAGTAAGAACACCTGATTACAGCAAGGAGATAGTCTATCTAAGAGATAAGCTTGGTCTTGCAATGGTCATAAATCCTGAGCTTGAGGCTTCAAGAGAAGCGTCAAGAATACTTTGTCTGCCAACAGCTCTTGAGGTAAACACCTTTGCGAATGGTCAGGCTGAGCTTATAAAGTATAAGATACCTGAGGGCAATCCTCTTGTCGGCACTACGATCGCTGAGCTTAGCCGTAAAACGGCAACAAACCTGCTTATATGTGTTGTTGAGAGAGAAGGGGAAATATATATTCCATCTGGCGATTTCACAATGAAAAAGAATGATGTTATCTTATTTTGCACCCAAAGAAATTTTTCAAGAACATTCTTTGAGGATATCAGTGTGAAGACAAATCAGGTGAAGAACACAATGATAATAGGCGGTGGCAAGGCGGCTTATTATCTTGCAAAACGTCTTATTGGCATGGGGATCAACGTCAAGATAATCGAAAATGACAGACAGCGCTGTGAGGATCTCAGCGTGCTTTTGCCAAAGGCGATAATAATAAACGGTGATGGCACTGACGAGGAACTTCTGAAGGAAGAGGGCATAGAGTATGCAGAGTCATTTGTGGCTCTCACGGGAATAGACGAAGAAAATATCTTGCTCACTCTTCACGCCAGACAGGTGTCAAATGCTAAGACTATCACAAAAATAAACAGGATAAACTTCAAGGACGTTATAAGCAGACTGGACCTTGGAAGCGTAGTATATCCAAGATATATCACCTCTGAGGCGATAATAGCCTACGTCCGTGCGAAGAACGAATCGGGAGATAGCAATATCGAAACGCTGTATCATTTGTTCGATCATAGAGTAGAAGCTATCGAGTTCAAGGTAGATCAGGAGTCAGAGGTCACAGGTACACCGCTTCAGGCTCTTGATTTAAAAAGACATTTGCTTGTGGCGTTCATAAACCGAAACGGCAAGATCATTATCCCGAGCGGTCAGGATACTATAGAGAGGGGCGACACTGTAATGGTCGTCACTACTCATACGGGATTTAACGATATCACTGATATTATGAAATAGCGGAGGAAATATGAACAGCTCGATCATTCGATATATTTTAGGAAACGTTATGCGAATGGAAGCCTGCTTTTTGCTGCTGCCTTGCATAGTGTCGCTGGTTTACGGGGAAGGCGTGGGACTTTATTATCTTGGAACAGCCATTGTGTGCCTTGCTTTTGGCATGGTAATGGCTTGGAAAAAGCCTAAAAACTATGTGTTTTATCTCAAAGAAGGTTGTATAGCAACATCTTTGAGCTGGATAGTTATGAGCCTTGTTGGGTGTATGCCTTTTTGGATAAGCGGAGAGATACCAAGCTTCACTGATGCTATGTTTGAAACAGTTTCCGGCTTTACAACAACTGGTGCTTCGATCCTTACCAATGTTGAGGCGCTTTCTCATACTGCACTTTTTTGGCGAAGCTTCACGCACTGGATAGGCGGTATGGGAGTTTTAGTTTTCCTGCTTGCTATCATACCGCTGAGCGGTGGCTCAAATATAAATCTTATGAGGGCGGAAAGCCCTGGACCATCAGTGGGCAAGCTTGTTCCAAAGATGAAATATACCGCAAGGATACTTTATATAATCTATTTTGGCATGACCATATTGGAATTTATTTTCCTTATTATCGGCAAAATGCCTGTGTTTGACAGTATTTGTACAGCCGTTGGAACGGCAGGCACGGGTGGTTTTGGAGTCAAGAACGACAGCTTAGGAAGCTATTCGCCATATTTGCAGTGGGTGGTCGCCATTTTCATGATACTGTTTGGCGTGAATTTTAACGCATACTATTATATTATATACAGGCACTTTAAAAAGGCATTCAAAATGGAGGAAGTACGGTGCTATTTTGCTATAATCCTCATTGCCACAGCTATAATATTCGCAAATATCCTCGACCGCTGTGTCAGCATTTTTGACGCACTTACAAAATCAGTATTTCAGGTGGCGTCGCTCATTACAAGTACGGGCTTTTCAAGCACTGACTTTAATCTGTGGCCTCAGATATGCCGGACGGTGCTTGTACTTATAATGTTCATAGGAGCTTGCGCAGGCAGTACGGGCGGAGGTATAAAGGTATCAAGAGTGATCGTGCTTTTCAAGACAATGATAAAGGAGCTTCACTCCTATATACACCCAAAGAGCATACGCAAGGTAAACCTTGACGGCAAACCTGTTGAGCATGAGATAGTGCGTTCTATAAATGTTTATATCGTAACATTCGTGATAATTTTTGCTTCATCAGTTTTTATGGTGGCATTTGATGGTAAAGATCTTGTAACAAACTTTACTGCTGTGCTGACAACCATCAATAACATGGGACCTGGTCTTGCGGAGGTAGGTCCAACAGGCAACTTTTCAAACTTCTCTGTTTTTTCAAAGTTCGTTTTCATGTTCGATATGCTTGCAGGCAGATTGGAGCTTTTCCCTCTGCTGATACTTTTCCACCCCTCTGCATGGAAAGATCTTATTTCTAAGAGGGCGGAAGCAAGAAAATTCTGATAACATAAAAAGGACGGCTCAAACCGTCCTTTTTTCATTTTACAGCCTTTTTGAACTGCTGTTCATATTTATGCTTGGTCGCTATTCCGCCTCTTATATGTCTTTCACGTTTGTTTTCCTCAAGGACCTCTTTTACGCTTTTGAAAAGCTGAGGAGAGATTTTCGGCAGACGTTCTGTCAGATCCTTATGTACTGTGGATTTGCTTATGCCAAATTCCTTTGCCGCACAGCGTACCGTGGCTCTGTGTGCCGCAACATATTCTCCAAGCAGCACACATCGTTCCTTTTCGGATCCATTCATTGTTCACACCCCATTAAATTTTTCTGTAGTAATCTATATGCTGTTCCTTACCTCATTATTACTTGACGTTCTTTCAGACTTTACAAAATAATTGCCGATAATCAAATATTTTTATGCAAAATGCTTGAAATCACACTGGGAATGTGCTATAATGTAAGTGTGATATAGATACTGTCACAGAATATGAACGAAACGAGGGGATAAGGGCAATGAAACTTAATTTTATCGGTGCAACACATGAGGTAACGGGAAGCTGTACATATATAGAAGCCTGCGGAAAGAGATTTCTGGTGGATTTCGGAATGGAGCAGGGTGTTGACTATTTTGAAAATGCGAAGATACCTTGTCCTCCTGGAAATATAGATTTTGTATTGCTGACTCATGCTCATATAGATCATTCAGGTCTGCTTCCACTGTTGGCGGCAGGCGGCTTTGCTGGACAGATACACGCAACTGAGGCGACCTGCAATCTGTGTGAGATAATGCTCAGGGACTCGGCTCACATTCAGGAGTTTGAAGCAGAGTGGAGAAGCAGAAAGGGCAAACGTAAGGGTACAGGCGAGGTGTCGCCACTCTATACTATGGCAGACGCAGAGGCGGCTATTGCCTGCCTTTGCCCACACCCATACAGTGAGGTGACGGAGATATCCGAGGGCATAAAGGTACGCTTTATCGACGCAGGTCACTTGCTTGGCTCATCAAGCATCGAGATATGGCTCACAGAGAACGGTGAAGAACGTAAGATCGTATTTTCGGGAGATATAGGAAACCTTGACCAGCCTCTTATCAGAGATCCGCAGTATATAACGGAGGCAGATTATGTTGTAATGGAGTCCACATACGGTAACCGTCGCCATGATAAGCCGAAGGACTATGCAAAGAGTCTTGCAGAGGTCATTCAAAAGACATTTGATAGGGGAGGAAACCTTGTTATACCGTCCTTTGCAGTGGGCAGAACTCAGGAACTGCTGTATTTTATAAGGCATATAAAGGCGGAGAATATGGTGACGGGTCATGGGGATTTTCCTGTGTATGTGGATTCTCCACTTGCTATCGAAGCCACACAGATATTCAATAAGAACAAAAATTCCTGTTTCGATGAAGAAGCAATGTCCTATGTGAACAAGGGCATAAATCCTATCACTTTCAGCGGACTTAATATTGCTGTCACAAGTGACGAGTCAAGAGCCATAAACTTTATCGACACACCTAAGATAATAATTTCCGCAAGTGGTATGTGCGAGGCAGGCAGAATAAAACACCATCTCAAGCACAATTTGTGGAAACCTGAAAACACCATACTTTTTGTGGGCTATCAGGCTATGAATACCCTTGGAAGAAGTCTTGTGGAGGGTGCAAAAACTGCAAAGCTTTTCGGTGAGGAAATCGTTGTCAGGGCTGAGATACTGGTGCTTCCAGGCGTGAGCGGTCATGCTGACGTTGACGGTCTGGACAGGTGGATAAAAAGCTATGAAAAGCCGCCTAAGAAAGTCTTTGTCAACCACGGCGAGGATTCAGTTGCCGAGGCGTATAAGGAGCATTTGCGTAACGATTTCGGACTTAACGCCTTTGCACCATACAGCGGTGCGGAGCTTGACCTTATAAGCGGCGAGTTCAAAAACACGACCCCTATAAAGATAGTCAAGAAGACAGGTGCGTCGCCTAACTATCAGCGTCTGCTCAGCGCTCTTGACAGGCTGACGGCTTTGGTAAACAAAAGCTCAGGTCTTACGAATAAAGACCTTGCAAAGCTCACTGATACCATAAATAATATCTGTGCGAAGTGGAACGATTAGCTTTTGCTGCACATATAATATGAGATACAGGGCAACACTGCACGCTTTATGTGTGGTGTTGCCTGACGCATACGAAAGGAACAAACCACACAATGAAAAAGATACACGTCAGTGCTATAAACAGAAAGGTCAGAGATGACGAAAAGCTTTTTGTTGAAGAGTGCGACAGAAAATATAATGAAAAGCTCGTTGCCATTGCAGACAGCATCGAGGAGCAGCATAACGAAAAGCCGATACTTCTTCTTGCAGGTCCGTCAGGGGCGGGCAAGACCACAACAGCGTTGAAAATAGAGGAAATACTTGACAGCAGGGGGATACACACCCACACTATCTCTATGGACGATTATTTTCTTCCAGCGGATAACTTCACCGCTGTTATAGGAGAGGACGGCAAGCCTGACTATGAATCTCCTGACAGAATAGACCGAAAGCTTCTTTATGAGCATATGGAAAAGATAAACAGCGGTGAGGAAGTCGTTCTGCCGAAGTTTGAATTTTCAGAACAATGCAGGCGTGATGGAGAAAAACTCAGACGAAACAAAAACGACATAGTTGTTTTTGAGGGTATCCATGCCCTTAACCCGGAGGTCACAGGTGCGGCTGGGGATTATGCAAGATGTATGTACGTCAGTGTAAGAAGCAGACTTGAATTGAAAGACGGTGAGCTTCTGCATCCTTGCTATATCAGGCTTATGCGCAGACTTATAAGGGACGGATTTTTCCGTGGCAGAAGTGCAGCGGAAACACTAGATATGTTCGACAGCGTTGAGGCTGGCGAGAACAAGTATATAATGCCATACAAGCACAGGGCTGAGTTTTCAGTGGATACTTTTCACGCTTATGAGCCTGCCTTGTATAAGAACTATCTTTTGGATACACTGCGACGTGAGAGCAGGAGCTATAAGGATTTTGAACGCTTTTTGCCTATGCTAAAAGCCCTTGAGGAGATAGAGCCGGTGATGCTCGAAAGTGTGCCTGTAAATTCCCTTGCAAGGGAGTTTGTAGGTGAGAGCAGCTATAGCTACTAAGACGATAAAACGCCGTCGGAAAAGGACGGCGTTTTGCTATGCTTGCTTGACTTTTTTTATAAAAAGTAGTAAAATGAGATAAGGTAAGTACAGGTATTTTTGAAAACGTTTTCCTGAACGTGATCATTGAATAAAAAATTAGTGGGGATAAAAATGAATTTTGATAATGATTTGATGCTTTTCTTCCGAACGATATATGAAGATTCGGAGAATATGGACGAATGCAGTGCCAAGGTGAAAAGTGCTGTGGCTGCTGTGGCAGACAAGCTTGACATCGTCAGAGCGGAGCTTGCAGTGAAAATGCCTGCAACAAAGCTTTGTGAGGATGGTGCAGATATGCTCATGGTGCTTTATGACAGAGAGAAGGACGTGGAAAACGAGCCTTTTGAGGCAAGTTTTCCTTTGTTTGAAGGCGGATTTATAACAGTGACCTTTTATTCTGGTAATTCCAATGGTTTTGATAACGAGCAAAGGAATATCGTAGAGATAATCGCAAACACTGTTTTTATCCAATTTAACAGGGTAATTATGCAGGAGCTTGTTACTCATGTTATAAAAACGGATATCGAAACAGGTGCAGCAACTTTAGACGCTTTGATAAATCACGCCGGTATGCTTATAGCGCAAAACAGGATAGAGGATTTCAGTATAATCTTTTTCAATATACATAACTTCAAATATGTAAATAAGGTATTAAATTACGAACAGGGCGACGTTGTTTTGCGTAATTATACAAAGACTATATACCGAAATCTTTCAGATGGTGAGATGATCACAAGACTTGGCGGCGATAATTTCGTTATGCTTGTAAAGAAAGAATCGCTCAGAGAATATATTGATATGCTCAGCTTTATGAACATAAGGTATGACGATGGCAAAGTATCAAAGGATTTTATTTTTAGTGCAACCATCGGATATTCGTCAACTGTAGGTATAAGATATCCAAGAGAAGTAATGGCTCGTGCAAGCATTGCATATGCTGCTGCAAGACGAATTGGTGCAGGCCATGTAATGGAGTATTCCGAAAATATAAAACAAGAACTGATGAAAATTCAGGGAGTGCTGTCAAACTTCATGGCTGGGCTTATGGCAGGTGAGTTCGAGGTGTATTATCAGCCAAAGGTACGCATCGAAACCAAGGAGATATTTGGTGCAGAAGCCCTTGTACGTTGGCATAGAAAGGGAAGGTTATCAGCACCGGTGGAGTTTGTTCCGCTTCTTACGAATGACGGAAGCATAATAAAGCTTGACTACTATGTGCTTGAAGAAGTTTGCAAATGGCTGAGAAAACGCATAGATATGGGTTTTGAACCCTTGAGAATATCAGTGAATTTTTCGAGGAAGCACCTGGAAGAAAAAAATATGATAGGCAATATAGTTGCCTTGATCGACAAATATGAGCTTGATCACCAGCTTATAGAAATAGAGCTTACTGAAAGCGAGGATTATCAGAATTTTGAGCTTATCACAGAGATCGTGAATGGTCTGAGAGCTAATGGTATCGTCACATCTATGGACGATTTTGGTACTGGCTTTTCATCGCTCAATATGATAAAGAACGTTGATCTGCAGGTAATAAAGATAGACAAGTCCTTTATTCCTCTTGAAAAGGATTATGAGGGCAAGGATAAAGATCTTATAATGTTCTATTACATTATAAAAATGGTTAAAAAGCTTGGCAAGGAAACTATCGCCGAGGGAGTTGAAACTGAGCAGCAGCTTGACTATCTCAGAGAAGTTGGCTGTGACGCTGTTCAGGGCTTTGTGTTTGACAAGCCTCTGCCTGCGGCTGAGTTTGAAAAACGGCTTGCCTGCGGTTATAACTGATAAATAAAGGGGCTGTAAAAAAACGCGCAATAAAAAAAGACTGCAACCACCCTTAAAAGGGTAGGAAAGCAGTCTTTTTTGTGGTATA
>NZ_JBCPGA010000109.1:0-1708 GCF_040914135.1 Ruminococcus sp. RTP21204st1_B2_RTP21204_210225
TTTAACTTGAGATTATGTTGTAAACACATAAGCATGCGCGTATATCAGCCAGAACCAAATGATTTGAAATATGATGTGCGGAGATGTGAAAAATGTGGCAGGATAACTTTGTTTGATGATTCTTACAATTTAGTAAAAGTATATAAACCAGAAGAATAGTCGTTTAAGATCATAGCACAAACTTTGCCCTCGGAGAACAACATTGAAACAGCTTTTAAATTTCGAGATACAAATTTACGATATCATAAAAACGTCCTGCACAAACAGCACGAACACACCCTCGCCTGCCTGCGATGACCTTTACAAGACCAGGTTTATTTTTGCTGACGGCGAGACGATATTTTCCCCTGCACATTTTTGTCAAAAACTTAAAAGCCATGGTTTGCAGGGCGTTTCGATAGTCCGAAACGGCGATCAACTTGCCTTGCCCGAAAGCGCATTTGAGTTTGATAAGATTTGCTTTCTTGAAACAAAATTCAAAAGCAAACAGAGCATTTGGACGATCAAAAGAGTTTGGCAAGACACCCATTGGTATGTAACATACCGTGAGATAAGCGGAGTGAAGAAAGCGCTTTTTTACAAGGTCTGCCCAAGCAGTCCCGATATCAAACAATGTATATCCGATCTGAAAAATGCGATACAAAGCGCACAAAAGCTTTGCGATACTATCGGCTATCACGGCTTTGAAGAAGATTTTCAAGAAGCCCACCGTCTTTTGAATGATACCGACCGCCTTGACAACGTGCTGAACGGCGCTTTGTCCGCCTGCGTTTTCGCAGGAATGGGAAGCTGGGACGACGAAGTTGCGGCGATATGCGAGGATAAAAATATCCCCCAGCACCAATACACCGAGGTCACAAACGCCCTGTTTTCGGCAATTTTGAATGTTATATGCGGAATATGCAGCTACTAAAAATATACAATTTATAGGAGAGATAATATGAGATTTGTATGTCGATGTGGGAATATGCTCACAAATCAGCTTGACCCTAACGATACAGAGTATTATGTGTACTCTGATCGTGAATGGTCTGAATTTGAAAAAAAGGGGTGGATATATTTTTTAGATGTTCCATATCCTCAATATGATGTATGGAGATGTGAAAAATGTGATAGAATATATTTATTTAAAGAGAATAAGGTTGTAAAAGTTTATAAGCCGGAAGAATGAATGCAATCCAAAGCATTTATGGAAAATCAGCAGTTAAAGAGAATTATTTGGACAAAGTAGGCATTGTAATATGTAAGAACTATTTCGACGGCTTTATTGATAAGAGATGGAAATATGTTGTATTATAACAAAACTTAGTAACAAACGGTGGTGAATTTATGAGTTTAGACAAAAGATGTCCTTGGTGTGGAGAAATCATAAAAGGTCGATTTTTTCAAAGAGGTCATTATCATTGTCCTAACTGTGGTAATTATAGCAAAATATATAAATACGGTTGGATCTATGGGTTAGGAGCCATTGTCGGTTTGGCTTTTATTATTTTTTTAAAATATGTGTTTGCAATTTATAGTATATTTATATTTTGGATCATCTACTCTATTATCTGTATAGCTTTGCCCTTGGAGATGGAAACGAAACATTTCATACCTAAGAAAAAAGGCACTGCGAATTTTACTTTGATAAAAGGGGCTGTAAAAAAAGTCCCCAAGAAAAAAGGCTGCGATCTTGCCAAAAAGCAAGACAGCAGTCTTTTTTTGT
>NZ_JBCPGA010000110.1:0-1633 GCF_040914135.1 Ruminococcus sp. RTP21204st1_B2_RTP21204_210225
TTCAAGTGAAATTTATGCAGATTAAAACCACAGCAAATCATCGCAATTTCTAAATTCATGGCATTTAAGCCACGTCTTCTGGCTCTTGTGTATGACCGATTCCACTTGATGATACCATTTGCACCTTCAGATTGAATGCTTCTGTTCATTCTGAGAAGCGCTCCATGAATACAATTAAGATTGTCCAAAACTTCTTTGTGAAATGCAGTCAATTCTTCATTTATGCGAACTATGCGATTTCCCTTGCATTTGCAGCACTTTTCTTTATGAGAACAGTTTGCACATTCTTCACACTGATAGAATTCTTCTGTTCTCCCATATTTGTTTCCCTTTATGGGCCTGCTGTAAACGTAATGGAATTTTTTGTTGTTAGGACACGGCAGATCACCGTTTTCATCTATGCGGAAATTCACTGCTCTGTATGGATCATTATGGTATTTAATATTCTTGCTTTCTTTTTCATACATGGTAAATTTCATGTATTTTCCCATTCCGTGTTCTTCGCAGTACAGATAGTTGTTGAAGCTTCCATAGCCTGCGTCGGTAACTGGATATTCAGGATACTTTCCATATATTCTGTGGAATTTTTCCATAAGCGGCTTGAAGCAATCCATATCCGAGGCATACTGCTTTACGTCATATACGGCGATATACTCATCGCAAACGCCAAATTGTATGTTGTAACCTGGGAGCAGTTGATCGTTTCCCATATAGTCTTTTTTCATACGCATAAATGTTGCATCATGGTCTGTTTTGGAATAACTGTTTCGTTCATTGCCGCATATTTTTATGTGCTCTGCATACTTTTTTAGTCTCGCAATATAACTTGTAAGCTTATCATAATATCGCTGTTCTGGAGTTTTATGATGTCCACGTCCCCTGACAGCAGAAGCAGGATCAAAACCGCAAAGCTGTATATATTGCTTTAATATCTGTTCGAGATATTCGATGGCATATTCTTCGCGAACTCCAAATTTCACACCAAATGCGGCTATTCTTTTATTTATCTCACTTAACAGTTCTGTTATCTTTGCAAATACTTTCACGCGATTTTTCTCACAGCTCTTTTTCCATACCCAGCTGTATTTGTTGGCGTTGGCTGTGATCTTTGTTCCGTCTATGTACACATGATCCATATCTACGTTTTCTTGTTCAAATATGTAAGCATTGATGTCAGCGAATATCTCTTCTATTTTTCCGTTAAGCACATTGTTCATAAAATTGTCTATCGTCATATGGCTTGGCGGCGGTTCGTCCTGTAATAACCACATAAAGCGGATATCTGTTTTGCACAGCTTTTCTATTTTTCTTAATGATTCATAGCCATTTTCCATGAATGCGAACAGTATTACTTTTAGCAAAGTTTTTTCATCATATCTTGGTCTGCCTGTCCTGCGTTCCTCAGTCGTCAGGTATTTATTTAGGTCAATATGATCAATAACTTCACAAAATGTATATACCGGATCTGTTGTTTCAATAATTTTTTCAATTTCTATAGGAAATTTTAATTGATATGGTGTATTATATTCTTGTTGGTATTTTTTCATCAAATTTATTATACCACAAAAAAGACTGCTTTCCTACCCTTTTAAGGGTGGTTGCAGTCTTTTTTTATTGCGCGTTTTTTTACAGC
>NZ_JBCPGA010000111.1:0-1596 GCF_040914135.1 Ruminococcus sp. RTP21204st1_B2_RTP21204_210225
AGAAACCTGCTAAGAAAAATCAATAGGCAAAATGAACAAAGTTGAGAAAAGAAGCAAAGGAAAAAACGATATAGCAAAGCTGACGTTTGAAGGAAGTATTCAAACGCCCGATGAGTATGTACCTGAGACTACAATTAATGTTCGGAGTAAAACTCCATAACCTTGCCGTAGTAAACTCGAAGGAATTTGTTAAGCCCCGCAATCATTGCTTCTTTGCCGCATTTCCCTTCGCTGCGTTTCTTCTGAATAAAGTCATAGACAGCATTGTCGGCAGGTTTGTGTTTGATTAAGGACTGCATGATCTCGTAGCCTGTTTTTCGCAGATAACTGTTTCCACGCTTGGATATATGACGCTCAGAAGCGTGGAATGCACCCGACTGATAAGGCGGAGCGTCAATGCCTGCATAGGCAATGAGAGAGTGCTTGTTTTTGAATCTGCGTACATCGCCAATTTCAGCAATGATACGTGGAGCAAGTGTATCTCCGATACAATCCATTTCCTTGACAACAGAATATTCAGGCAAGGTGTTGCAAAGATCCTGCATTTGTGCTAAAATGGTATTGCGTGATTCCTCTATTGAGTGGATCAGCTTGACGGCTTCACTAACGGCAATTTTGACGGATTGGGAGTTAGGAAGCGTAGGGATACCGTTTTGAGCAAGGGCAAGGATTTCCGCTGCCTTACGCTCGTTTAAGCGGTATCCCTTTTTCTTTGCCCATTTGCAGTAATCAGATGTAAATTTCATTTCTCCCATATCGAGAATATTCTGAAAATGAATATATCGACTGACAAACTCGGTCAGCTTGTGATTTTCACCTTGATTTGAAAGAACATCATTGATTTTGGGCATAACTTGGTCAAGAAGATTGGAGAAGTTCACCTTTGATTTAACAAGCATACCTGTAACCTGATAATACTGACGTGCAAGAAATTTAAGTTCATCGTATATAACATTAGAGGGATAAGCCTTAACAAGCTCGTTCCAGTATGTAATACCGAAAGATGCGATTTTAATCGAATCAATTTTATCGGTTTTTGCTCGTCTTATGCTTTGCGAGCAGAACTTCTTCATACGCAAGGCATTTACACAGCATACAAAAATGTTGTGAGAAGATAAATAGGTCGCAACAGGAAGATGATAGTGACCTGTATCTTCCATAACAACACGGGTTTCTTCATCGAATGATTTGATGAGAGAAATAAGAGAATCCAGTTCATCGGCAGTGTGACCAATGTCAAAGGGTGATTCAAGTATTTCGCCGCAAGGTTTCATAATGCAAACAGTACTTTTTCCTTTTGATACATCAATTCCTACACTAATCATGATAAATCCTTCTTTCTGATATTTTGTAATGTTTCCGCTCAGGAGCTTATTAAAATTCATTTTGGTTAGTGATGCGAACGCTGCTGTAAACACAGCAGGTACAACCTGCTTAATCGAATTTTATAACAAGAAGGCGGCTGACACTTTCTATTACGAACGCTTAGTTCTAAGGGGGTGACCGTCAGTCCATTACCTTCTTATTATATCAAAATAAGCATAGCCTGTCACCACTGTAGTCAGCAGTTTGGACTATGCTAATATCATACCAAAG
>NZ_JBCPGA010000112.1:0-1588 GCF_040914135.1 Ruminococcus sp. RTP21204st1_B2_RTP21204_210225
TCAGGGTCAGAATAATAACGGTCAGGAAAATAACTATCAGCCTGTGCAAAATGATTCGCAGCCAGATAACTCGCCGTACGATAATAACCGCAGCAATAACGGAGCGGAACAGAATAACGATCCGACGCCTCCGACTACAACTGTAAAGCCTGCGGTAACAAATCCGCCCACTACTACAACTCCAAAGCCGCAGATTACAGTACCGCAGACTGAACCGCCTGAAGTTGTAATTGAAGATACAACAAACTTGCAAAGTGTTCTGAATTATGTAAATTCGCTTGGAAGATCAATCGATGAATATTACAACATTGGTGCAGGGTTGAGTCACGATGGTTCTGATCATGGAAAAGCCGAAGCGGTGTATAATTGGATTCGGGATAATGTCAGCGGAAATTGTCAAGTGTTCTCAGTGGCAACAATGTATGCCTGCAAGGGGATCGGGCTTGAATGTCGGTATGCGTTTTTCTCCTCCGATGACTGGTATGGACACATGGCAAATCTGGTAAACGTGGGCGGAGCATGGTATGTGTTCGACACACAGGGTGGCAGATTTTTAAAGTCGGATAAATACGGTGATATTACCCGGATATTTGATGAAAATGACAACACGATTGAACTGTCGGTAAGCGAATCTGCTTACTAATTAAGTAAACAACAAAGTTGCAATAAAGAGAGCCGATTTGGCTCTCTTTATTTTGCGCAAAATCAAAGGAGAAATGCACTTTATGTTCAAAAAATCGAAAATATTAAAAAAACTCAGCGCAGGGTTCATGGCAGGACTCTGTGCTTTTTCTATGTTCGGTTCATCTATGAGCGGAGCAATCACAGCAAGTGCCGCAAGCACACCTATGGAAAACCCGGCATTCCCGTCAGCGGATACGGTGATCGCAAAGGCGGCGACCTTGCTGGGTACACCGTATACCTATGGAAACAAGGGCTACTGGTATGCGTATGATCAGGGTCAGTACACTCCGCTTTCTGTTGAAACGATAAATAATCTCGGCATTGACTGTTCGGGTCTTGTGTACTATACTCTTACGCAGCTTGGATACAAAACATCGGGGTTCAGTTGGAACAACCCTGTGCCTGTTGACACAGATCATTGGCTTACAGTCAATGATAACTGCACCATAACTTACGACGGAAAGACTTCAAAGGTCGAAGTCGAAAAGAAAAACATCAAGACAACGGACCGCCCGTATTGGGAGTGTGCTGACGGTTCGGTTATTACAGCAGGTTCTGTGGTGGTCGCTCAGAATCCGGGTGGTGAGGATCACGCTTGGATATATATGGGCGAATTTGATTCAAGAAATGATGTAATAAGCTACCTTAAGTCTATCGGCGTTTCGGAAAGTCTTATCAATTCCAAAACAGTCGGGGACGGCACAGGCGCAGGAGGTACACACTGGAGAATCGAATCAAACGGTTCGGAGGGCGTTGTTATCAACAACAAAACTGACGGTAAGACTGCTACCGCTATGAATATGTCGGCGTTCAGAATTACAAAGACAGATGTTACCTTTGAGATCGATAAGTACAATACGGACGGTAATCTTGTAGGAAAATCAAGTGTTGACAATTCCACAGC
>NZ_JBCPGA010000113.1:0-1545 GCF_040914135.1 Ruminococcus sp. RTP21204st1_B2_RTP21204_210225
GGAATTGGATTTGGAGGGAAAAACAGATGAGAAGTAGAAAGCAAAAGAAAAAAGAACTGTCAGAAGAACAGCTTGAGGTCATCGATACAAAGGACTTTTTTGACCGCATTTCACCGGGCATTATACGCTTTTACACAGATCACTACATCTGCGGAAACAGTTTCAGATGCGTCTGGGCTGTGACTGAGTATCCGCCGAGCACAGAAGAAACTGCTATTCTTGCTCACCTTGCGGACAGAAACGGCGTTACGCTGAGGATATATGACAGACTTGTTACCGCCGCAGAACAGCGAAAGATCGTGCAGCAGGCAATGAGGAAAAATCATATGATGACGACTGTAAATGATGTGAACGAGAGCATAAAGGCTCAGGATAACATAAATGATGTGGTGGAGCTGATAAGCGAACTACGCAGAAACAAAGAACCTTTACTGCACACAGCTGTTTTTATTGAGCTAAAAGCAAGCTCTGAGGACAAGCTGAAAGAACTGCAGGCTGATATTCAAATGGAACTGACACGTTCCAAAATATCCGTTGACCGTTTGCTTTTGCGTCAGAAAGAGGGGTTCTTGTCTGTTCATCCTGCGGGCAATAACGTGTTTGCAAGTCAGTTTGAACGTGTTCTTCCTGCAAGTTCTGTGGCTGATCTTTATCCTCTGAATTATTCAGGAAAGACCGACAAAAACGGATTCTATATCGGCAGAGATAAGTACGGCAGCAATGTGCTTGTGGACTTCGACAGACGTACCGAGGACAAGACAAACAGCAATATTCTCATTCTCGGCAACAGCGGTCAGGGTAAGTCGTACTTGATGAAGCTTTTGCTGTGCAATCAGCGTGAGGCAGGCAAATCTATCCTCTGTTTAGACCCGGAAGCCGAGTACCATGACCTTTGTTCAAATCTCGGCGGCACCTACATTGACATGATGTCGGGTGAGTATATGATCAATCCTCTTGAACCGAAAGCATGGGGTGACGGCGACAGAGCGGATTCCGATTCGCCCGAAGCGTTCCGCAAGGTCACCCGACTTAGTCAGCACATCAGCTATCTCAAGGATTTTTTCAGAGCGTACAAGGACTTCACAGACGCAGAGATAGATACGATCGAAATTATGCTGATGAAGCTGTACGCAAGATTCGGCATAGATGATTTTACGGATTTCAGTACGCAGAAAAACGAGGATTATCCGATTATGAGCGATCTATACGAACTCATAGAAAAGGAATTTATGGCATTCGATCACGAGAAGAAACATCTCTATACCGAAGAAATGTTACAGAACATCTGTCTTGGACTGCACAGTATGTGCAAAGGAGCAGAGTCGAAGTACTTCAACGGATGCACCAACATCAAGAACGGCGAGTTTATCTGTTTCGGAGTAAAAGGTCTTATGGATACAAACAAACGGCTGAAAGATACTCTGCTGTTCAACATCTTGTCATATATGTCTGATCAGCTTTTAGGCAGGGGAAATACTGTTGCGGCAGTTGATGAGCTGTATTTATTCCTCACTAATATGACGGCGATAGAATATATTCGTAACG
>NZ_JBCPGA010000114.1:0-1531 GCF_040914135.1 Ruminococcus sp. RTP21204st1_B2_RTP21204_210225
CCGTCGGTGTAGCCCCTCGGAACTCCGAACATATACAAGCTCCCAACAGCTATCTGGCAAAGCATTATGCCGCCTCGTTTGATGTTTGCAAACACAACTTTCACCGTGCAGTAACCGAATAAGATCATAAAAAAGAGACTGAACAGCGAAATATCTGAGGCAAGAGCAAATATGACCGCAAGTCCGGTGTCTGCCATCGTGTCGCTTGTTCCGGATATGAAGTTTCCAAGCAGCTCAGTTGCAAACGTACCCTGCATATTGACGCAGAACGAATAAAGCCTTTGGGGAACGACTGTCACAAGACTTGCCGCCATAAAGCCTTTCAGTACATTTATGCAGGTGTTCTTGATGTTCGCCTGCCCCGATTCATAAGCGACAGCCGTATCGAACACAGCTACAACAAGCCCGCAGACAAAAAGCATCCACGCAAAACTGCCAAACAGTCCAACGAACACCTGTACCCAGGACAAAGCGAAAATATCCGTTGCAGTCTCGTTAATAAATGTGAATAATTCCGCTATCAGACCATACACCTTATTGAATATCCATTCAAACATAATATCCCAAATAGCGTCGCTTATCGCATCGGCGGCAGCACCAACTGTGTTGTCCCAAAGCGATGAGATACCGTCGCTTATCCAGTCAATAGCGTCTGAGATCCAATCAAACATCCACACCACCTCCTGCCTTTGTTATCTCTCCCTTTATCTTGTACAGCGAGCTGCGGCGTCCGCCTTGGATATGATAGCGAGGTATCCGTTCTAACAATCCACGGTTTTCAAGTTCCGTAAATGCACGATACACCGTGCTTTTGTGTATACTCAGATCTTCTGCTATCCTGCGTACAGAGGGAAAACATTCTCCGTTTTTGTCCGCACGGTTTGCCAGATAGCAGTACACAGCCACAGCCTTGTGGCTTAGCCCTAAGTCGTAGATCCTTCTTGGAAATATCAATATGCATCAGCTCCTTTTACGTTTTAACAGTTGTCTTTTTCTTTGCCGTCAGCTCCTCATATTCTAACGTGCTCTCTTTTTCCTTCTGCGGATATTTCACTTCAACGTCACGGATAAGTTCATCACGCTCTTTGTATGAAACGGCACGAGCGGTCTTATCGGGAAGTTTGTATTCTTCTTCAAATTTTATCCCCCATTTGAAGAACAGCTTCAGCTTGCTAATCATCGGGTGTGTTCCTGTTTTCATAACGATAAACTGTCCTTTCGGCATAGATTTCAGCTCGTCCACAGTCATAAGCGGTCTGCCTATCATCTGCAATGACTGGCTTTTATCCCTGCCGTTTGATATAGAACCGCTCAATACAGTCTGTTCGCCCAAAGCTTTTGAAAGCACCTCTGCACTCTGGCTGTTTGGTGCAAATCCGCCGAACACAGTAAGCTGAGTGTTGTCGGTTATTATCTCCATACCCTGTTTGCCATAGTTCTGCTCAAGCTGTGCCAAGGACTGTATTATCGCCACAATGGATATTTTTCTTGAACGTCCTGCGGAGAACATAGATTCAGCGCCCTCTATCTT
>NZ_JBCPGA010000115.1:0-1488 GCF_040914135.1 Ruminococcus sp. RTP21204st1_B2_RTP21204_210225
CCTCTCGCCGCCGCTTTCATTGCGCTGAGAACATCCTTTGAAGAAAAACGTTCGCCTGTTTCCTCAGCTTCTCTTTCGGCTTCTGCAAGCTTGAAATACACGTCGCTTTCAAACTGCATTTTCTCAAAAGCCTCCATACTCATGACAACCATATCACCGTAACCGTTTTTGGTAAGGAAAACGGGTTGTGCTGTTTCATGAACGGTTTTTGAAATATCCGCAAAATTGTTTCTTAGATCCGAAACGGGTCTTATCATATTCATGTCCATGCTCATCGCCTCCTAAATATATTTTATCATAATTATGCTAAATTGTCAATGCGTTTTATATATTTTCTTTAAACTTTATTCCGCCTATCAAGTGAAACTCCAACTCATGCTGATCTATAACCACGATCTTCTCAACTATACTTTCAAATGCCGATTCTTCAAACTCGGTTATCGGCTTATCACGCCTTTCAAAAAAGTCTATTAACATTTCGATCTGATCCAGAGTTTCGTCCTCGTCGTCTAAGCGTGTAAGCTTTTTCAGTTCTGCTTGCAGCTTATTGATCTTTGCCGTAAGCTCAGTAGTCTGCTCAATATACTTAGCCTCGTCCAGAAAACCTTTAGTTTTCAGTCTTGCAAGGACGTGAGTTTGTTCTCGAAGCTTGGCGATTTCTTTGTGAATGTCCATTACTTGTGTTTTACCGTTGAACTTTTTAAGTTTCAAATCCTGCAATGATGTTTGAAGAGGTACAAGAATTTGCTTATAATTGAATAATAGTTTGTTGTATAGTCTTATAAAACTTTGCTTGATAAACTTTTCCTCAACTCGTTTATTCATGCACAATTCTGCTAAATTATCGTGTTTGCGGCAAACCCAGTATATTTTATTTCTACTATCTTTGCGTTTGTATTTTGTTCCACAGTTGGCACATATCAGTTTTCCTCTGAACGGTGATTCAGACACTATATTTTTATGTTTTCTGCTTTCAATCAATTTTTGAGCTTTTTCAAATATTTCTATCGAAATTATTGCTTCATGAGTATTCTGAATACAATATTTGTTTAATTGTCCATTGTTTTGAATCTTTCTATATGGAAGATTATTTGTTGTAAATGTTTTTTGATAGACTGAATCGCCAATATATTTTTCGTTGGAAAGAATATATCGAATGCCGTAATAACTAAATTTATCTTTATACACTTTGTACTTGCTCTGACAGATTTCTGAAATTCGCTGATAACCAATACCATTCAAAAACATATCAAAAATTTCTTCCACAATCTGAGCTTGAATTTTGTCAATAATCAATGCGCCATTATTTAACTTAAAACCAAATGGTGCAGAAAAAACATTTACAATTCCTTTTTCAAATCTTTTTTGATAACTCCATTTCAAGTTTTTTGAAATGGATACCGATTCCTCCTGAGCCAGACCGCCCATAATGGTTATCATCATTTCATCAGTCAGTTTTGCGGTATCAATGTTTTCTTTCTCAAAGAA
>NZ_JBCPGA010000116.1:0-1445 GCF_040914135.1 Ruminococcus sp. RTP21204st1_B2_RTP21204_210225
TAAAACGAGCAAATCCGGATTCCGTAACTATTTCTTTTATTGACATTGAATTTACTGATGAAACAAAATTAAGCGTAATTATAGATATTAAAGAAATCATAACAAGAGGAACAGTGGCTGCAAACAGTTTTTTTATTATACTGCCTTTTCTGTTCACTAGGGCATAGAGAAACAAAGCCATTAAGTAGCAGACAATTCCAAAAATGCCCTCAAAAATCGTTAAGTAATTCATTACGGTTATCAGTAATCCGAGCGTACAGAAACACAATGCAAAAGCAATAATGTTTTTCTTAGTGCTTTCTGTTTTCGGAGGCAAAAACTTATATATATGATAAGTTTCCATAAAACCTTCATAGAAATTTATAATCACTTCAAAAGCAATCCATATTATACTCATTTATATCGTTTCCCTCAAATATTTTGAAAAATCGGTATCAACCATGTGTTTGTACTTTCTACTCATTGTAAGTCTAAAACCTTGCTTAAAAATAACTTCGTCATTTTTCATATCCAAATTAAAAACATGACTAAGATTAACAAGATACTTTTTATGAACTCTCGGAAAATCGTATTCCGCAAGCTCACTTTCAAGGTCACCGATAACTGCACGTACTTTAGTATGAATCTGTGAACCATACTCATCCAAGATACAATATTTCACATGATGATTGTCACTTTCAATATACAAAATGTCTCTGTATTGAATGCAGATTCGCCCATGCTCTTCATCGCTCAAAATTATTTTTTGGTGCTGCTTTAAATAAACAGAAAGCTTGTTTAAAACATTAACAACATCTTTATTTAATCTTGAAACGCTAGACTTTTGTATAAAGTAAAACGGTTGAAATTCCATGCTTCCGTACACCAGTTCATTGTGATTTGTAACAAATATTATATAACAATCCCTTCTTTGTTTTCTTAATATTTCTGCAACATCAAAGCCTGTGAATTCAGGCATATCAATATCCAAAAAAATCACATCAAAAAATATGTGCTTGTGTTGATTCAATAAACCTTGACCGTTATTGAAACCTTGAACATTTACATCTTTAAAATAATTTATTGCATTCTCTGAAATTATTTTTTTTAATGTTTCTAAAAAGCTCTCATTATCATCACAAACTGCGATTTTAAGCACATCCTTCACCACCTTTGTATGACATTATATCAAACATTTTTCACTAAATCAATACACCTTTTATTAATTATGTTATAAAATCACTTACATCCGTATATAAACGCTTGGCTTTGCAATAATTGTCACCAAACAATCCGCCATTCAAACATCTATATATTCCGGAATCAATATGATTATTCATAGTTCTGAGCCTGCTCTTCCTTGATACCCAGCGACAGCTTTTTTTGACTTATCATTCTCCGCAGTCTGCTGTCAACTGTCCGTCTTACCAACTTATACTTCTGCGTATAGTCATCTTCGATGCACC
>NZ_JBCPGA010000117.1:0-1376 GCF_040914135.1 Ruminococcus sp. RTP21204st1_B2_RTP21204_210225
GCACATCATTTTCTGTTCAATCCCGGTAATATCTCTCCGACTGCATTTATTGATACCCTACAGTTGGAGGAATCGGAGTACAGTCTTATCAAGTATCCTGAAAGAGGAACTTGTCTGTATCGGTGTGGTAATGAGAGGTATCTTTTGCAGGTCATTGCTCCTGCCTACAAGGCGGCACTGTTTGGTTCGGCGGGAGGAAGGTGATGTAATGTCGGCGACAGTTGCGGCGGCTCTTAAAAAGGCAGCCGTATATATTCTTGGTGATGAAAAAAAGCGAGGCAAGCTTGTGACTGTGGTGCTTAGTGCTGCGGTGGGTTTGCTCCTTTTGCTGTGTGCTCCTGCGGTGATGCTTTCTTCTCTTGGGGAGGTCGGCGAGGAAGCTCAAGTGCCTGAACTTCACATTAATGCCGATGATTTTTACAGCTCTCTTGACAGTGAAAGCAGGCAAAGGCTCGATGATATCCGATCAGCAGGTAATGACATTGCAAACGCTATGGACGAAAAGGGTGTCAAGGTTCAGACCATAAAGGCTCAGCTGATATATATGTCTTACTTTGAAGATGTTCAGAATTTTAATGCTGAGTCATACGCAAATTTGTTCGCTAATGCTCCGAATGACAGCGATTTGATTGCGGCGATAAACTCGACTTACAGTTTGGATATTGACTATGATGAGTTTATTCGCACATACACTTTTGTGATGAACAGCACCATAAATGCGTTTATGTTTTCTGATACAAGCACGAAAAACTGTGCTGATCTTGCGGCTTGGGCTGATAATGCTTACATCTCGGGCTGGGGATATATGAATGGTTTTATTGGTGAAAGAAGCGAAACTGACAGGATACGTTATGCGGATAACGCAGGGCTTGTGCTTGGGTATCTAAACTACGATCCTATGGAAAAGGTGTTTGATTCTGCTTACAGCACATTGGTTTATACCGAACAAGGTGGTCTTGATACCATGCCGGAAGTCGCAGGCGTGGGACTGTTCGATGGCAGTAAACACGGGATTTATATCGGCAATAATGAAATGATTTACAGTTCGGAGGCTGTTGGATATATTACAAAAGACTTTGTTTCAAACGGCGGTTGGTCAAGCTGGTGTACCTATGAGGGAGTGGATTATCCGCAGGAGGTGACTGACGCTATTGAAAGTTTGAATGAGGACAGCTCATCAGAAAATTAATTTTATTGGAGTGTGATAGGTTGAAAAAATCAGTTACGGTAAGTGTAAACGAGAAAAAGCTCTCTGCGATAGAGATGTATCTGGAGCAGAAAAACACAACTCTTGCGGCGGAGCTTGAAAAGTATGTGGATCAGCTTTACGGCAAGGTCGTTCCGCAGAATGTGAGAGATTTTATTGATATGATGTC